>JAICUV010000387.1 GCA_025935655.1 Chloroflexota bacterium
CGCCGTCCTGTTCCCGGACCGCCCCCAGGTGGACGAGGACGTCGTGGCGGCCTCGTATCGCGCGTGGAACCGCGGGTTCGCGCAGATCCGGACGGATAACGAGCTGTTCAACCTCGCGATCACGCGATCCGCGGGTGACCTCCGGCTGCTCGTCAACGACGGCCCGCGCCCGGACGAGCGATATCTCGCGGCGGGCGTGCCCTGGTTCACCACCCTGTTCGGGCGGGACTCGCTGATCTCCGCCTTCCAGACGCTGTCGGTGCGGCCGCAGATCGCGATCGAGGCGCTCGAGACGCTGGCCGCGTTCCAGGCCACCGAGGACGACCCCGAGCGCGACATGGAGCCGGGCAAGATCCTCCACGAGCTCCGGACGGGCGAGATGACCCGCAACGGCGAGACGCCGCACCACCCCTACTACGGGACCGTGGACGCGACGCCGCTGTGGCTGATCCTCCTCGGCGCCACGTTCGACTGGACCGGTGACCGCGCGCTCGTGGACCGCCTGTGGCCCAACGCCCTCCGCGCCCTGGACTGGATCGACCGCTATGGCGACCGCGACGGCGACGGGTTCGTCGAGTACGAGCGCCGAAGCCCGCGCGGGCTGCTCAACCAGGGCTGGAAGGACTCGTCTGACGGGATCCGCGACCGCAAGGGCCGCCTCGCGCACACGCCGATCGCGCTGGCCGAGGTCCAGGGGTACGTCTACGACGCCAAGCTCCGGATGGCCGTCCTGGCCCGGGTGCGCGGCGAGGATGCGCTCGCGTCGAGGCTGGAGGCGGAGGCCGAGACGCTGCGCGCCCGCTTCGAGGCCGCGTTCTGGTCCGAGGAGCAGTCGTTCTACGCGATGGCCCTCGACGGCGACAAGCGGCGGATGGACGCGATCGGGAGCAACGCCGGCCAGTGCCTGTGGAGCGGCCTGGTGACGAAGGACCGCGCGGCGCAGGTCGTCCAGCGGCTCATGGCCCCGGACATGTTCAGCGGCTGGGGGATCCGGACGTACGCGGCCGGCCAGGTCGGCTACAACCCCATCGGCTATCACACGGGGACGGTGTGGCCGCACGACGTCAGCCTCATCGCCGCGGGCTTCAAGCGCTACGGCTTCCACGAGGAGGCGAACCTGCTGTGCGGCCGGATCTTCGAGGCGAGCCAGCACTTCGCGGAGTTCCGCCTGCCGGAGCTGTTCTGCGGCTTCGACCGCGACACCTCGGCGGTGCCCGTCCCGTATCCCGTGGCCTGCTCGCCACAGGCGTGGGCCGCCGGCGCGGTGTTCCTGTTCCTCGAGACGATGCTCGGCCTGCGGCCGCACGCGGCGGCGGGGGAGCTGGAGCTCGCCCGACCGGAGCTGCCCGACTGGCTCGCGAAGGTGACCGTGTCGAACCTCCGGGTGGGTGACGCGGACGTGGACCTGCTGTTCCATCGCTGGCGTGGCGGGACGTCCGCGGAGGTCATCCGCAAGAGCCAGGACCTGTCCGTCACGATCCGGATGTAGCGCCCATGCCCGCCGCCTTCACCGTCGCCGAGCTCGTGAACCTCGCCGCAGACCGTCTCGCCGCCGCCGGGGTGGACTCGCCGCGTCTCGACGCCGAGCTGCTGCTCGCCCAGGCGCTCGGGGTGGAGCGGACCGGGCTGCTCGCCTACCCGGAGGCCGCGGTCGGCGACGGGGCCCGCGAGACGTTCGAGGCGTCCGTGGCACGCCGCGAGCGTGGCGAGCCCGTCGCGTACATCCGCGGCTTCCGGGAGTTCCACGGGCTCGCGTTCGCGACCGACGCGCGGGCGCTCATCCCCCGGCCCGAGACAGAGCTGCTGGTGGACGCGGCGCTCGACGAGGTCGTCGCGCGTCTCGCCGGGACGCCCCGGCCGCCGGGCGCGCCGGCCCTCCGCGTCGCGGACGTCGGGACGGGGACCGGGGCGATCGCCGTCGCGCTCCTCGTCGCGCTGCGGAAGCGCCGGATGAGCGACGACGTGCTGGTGATCGCGACCGACGTCTCCGACGAGGCGCTCCAGCTCGCGCGCGAGAACGCG
>JAICUV010000122.1 GCA_025935655.1 Chloroflexota bacterium
ATGCGCGTCGCGGCGTGGCTCGATGCGCACGGGCTTCGGACGGGCGCGCCAATCCGGGTGGCGGTCCGCGGGGATCGGTTGGTGGCGCTGCTCGAGCTGGTCGACGGACGCCCCCTGGGAGCTGCCGACGCCGACGTCGACCTCCTGGGCGCGACGCTCGGTCGCGCGCACCGGCTCCTGGCGGGCGCGCCGGTGCCCCCGCGAATCGACCGGTGGCCGTGGTCGTGGCCGGACGCGACCGTGATCGGGGAACCGGCGCTGCGCCGAGCGGCGGCTGCGGCGATCGGGGAGGCGCACCGGCTCGCGCCGACGCTCACCCACGGCATCCTGCACGGCGACCCCGCGCCGGAAGCATTCCTCGCGAGCGACGGAGCGGCGCCCGACGTCGCGCTCATCGACTGGGGCGCCGCATGCCACGGACCACTGCTGTACGACGTTGCGTCGGCGTGGCTGTATGCCGGTCCGCGGGTCCTGCCTGCCTACGCGCGCACGGCACCGATCGGCGACGCCGAGCTCGCTGCGGCGCGGACGTTCCTGGCGTTCCGGTGGGCCGTCCAGGCCTGGTACTTCGCCGATCGCATCCGGCGCGACGACCGGACAGGGCTCGGCGTCGACGAAAACGCCAAGGGCCTCGCCGACGCGCGGCGGGCCCTGCTCGACCCGACCTGACCTCAGCGTTCGCTGGACAGGTCCCGATCCTCCATCTCCCAGGCGTGGTCGAGGAAGTGCCACGTGCAGCGGCGGATGAGGAACTGGAGCGTCCAGCTGCGGGCCGTGACGCCACGGGCACAGTGGTCGCGGATCGCGTCGACGAAGGCGTCCCGGTGCGCCGCCATCCGCCCGGCATCCCCGACGGCCTCGGGCGGCGTGACCACGCCGACCTTCTTCGCGTGCTCGAGGATCTCCGCGCCGTTGGTGTGGCGGATGATCCGGTCCCGGTCCCGGCCGCCGCCCCGCGGGCCCGGGCGCAGCTCCGGCGAGACGCGGGCGGCGACGTCGTCGAAGGTCGCCCAGCAGGCGCGCAGGATGGCGATCCGGCGCTCGCACTCCGCCTCCGACATCGGCTCGAGCTCCGGCTGGGCGGTCTGCCCGGAGACACCGTAGAACTCGGACATGCCGGTACCCGGCAGCCGCTCCACGATCTCAAGCGCGCCTGCGGCGGCGAACTCGTCACCCAGGCCCGCCCGCGCCGCGACGACGGCGTAGCGCGGCCGATACGCCTCCAGCGTGGCCATCGCGGCATCCTCGAGCTTGGCGCTGCGGCCCCAGCCGGGCCAGTCGAACGCGGACGCCACCGCGCGCTTCCTGCCCTGCTCCACCATGACCCGGACCGGGTCGCGCGCGCCGGCCGGGCTCACGGCCAGAGGTCGAACGCAGGCACGCCGGCAGCCCCGAGCGCCACCGACGCTTCGCTGAAGTGGTAGATGTCGTGCGCCAGCACGCGCTGGATGACGGATCCCCGCGTGTGCACCCAGGAGTCGTCCCACTCGGGCCGCCGGAGGACCTCGCCGAGCGATGCGATCGTCCACGTGTCGAGGCATCGCTCGACGATCGCGAAGGTCGAATCGAGGGCGTCTGCCAGCGCGGCGGGCGAGAGGACGGTGTCGAGGTCGTCGTCCCCGGGACAGTTGAAGGCGGCATCGGGGAACGGCGACTCGGCGGCGCCGGGCTCGCCCGCGAAGTCGCACAGCCAGAACACCCGCTGGCATGCCGCGTGCCCGAGGATCGCCCAGGCGGGCCACCCGTCCGGCCTCGGCCGCAACGCGAGCTGCTCCGCAGTGAGCCCGGCCACGACGTCCCGGACCTGGCGGTTGTATATCCGCCAGTTGCTGTAGGCGGGGCGGATCGTCTCGCTCATGACGTGCACCCTACCGCGCTCGTGCGCCGGGGTGTGTCAGGAATCCAGGCAGACGGGCGACCGCCTGCTCGAGGACGGTGCCGGGGTCACGAGCGGCGCACCAGCGTGCGGAACAGGTGGTCCAGCGTCGCGGCCGGATCCGCCGTCAGGCCGGTGTGGACCGGCGACGGCTGGATCATCGTGGACGACGGGGAGACGAGCCAGTGGAACCGCTCCGGCGCGGGGAGCGCGGCGATCGGCCCCGCCGTCTCGTCGCCCGCGGCGATCCGGTCCACGAGCGAGAGGTGCTCGCGCACGGTCTCAGGGTCGCAGTCCGGGGAGAGCGCGGCGAGCACGGCCTCGTCGAGCTCCGTGCGCGCGCCGAGGAACCGGCGTGGCCGGGACATCAGCACGATGCCGGCGTTGAACGCCTCGCCGCGCTCGACGCGCGGCAGGACACGGATGATGGCGTACTCGAACGGGCTGCGGGCGTCGCCGCCCGCGGCCTCACGCCGCCCGGGCACGATCCGCCTCGGCGACGAACGCACGCGGCGACTCCAGCCGCGCGAGCAGGTAGTCCACGTACGCGCGGCGGTGGGCGTCCGGATCCGGCCTGCCGTCCTCGGGCTGCAGCCAGTCGTCGGGGATGGAGGCCGCGAAGCCCTCGAGCGTCTCGCGGTCCAGGCGTGGGGCCAGGCGTGCGTCGGCGTCCGCGATGGAGCCCGCGAACGGCAGCAGGACGTGGTCCTTGACCTGCACGAACGGGCGGCGGGCGTGCGCGTCGGGCTCGGTCCACGAGTGGTGGATGTACAGCGCCGAGCCGTGGTCGATGAGGTACGGGCGCCGATGCCACACGATGAGGTTGGGATTGCGAGCGGTGCGGTCGACGTTGGTCGTGTACGCGTCGAGCCACACCACCGCGGCGGCGAGCTCCGGGTCCGGGCTCGGCTTCGCGGTCGGCGCGAAGGCGAGGGCGCCCGGGAGGAAGTCCAGCCCGAAGTTCGTGCCCGCGCTGCGCTCCAGGAGATCCTGGATCTCGCCGTCGGGCTCGGCCTTCGAGAGGGCGGCATCCAGCTCCACGAGCACGAGGTCCGGGATCGGCAGGCCGACGTGGCGCGCGATCTCGCCCGCGAGCAGCTCCGCAACCAGCGCCTTCCGCCCGTGGCCCGCCCCGAGCAGCTTCACGACGTACAGGCCGTCGTCGTCGGCCTCGACGAGCGCGGGGACCGAGCCGCCCTCGCGGAGCGGCGTGACGTAGCGGGTGGCGGTGACGGTCCGGAGCATCGTGGGGAGTGTAGGGCGGGACGGTCCCCGACTTTACCGGCGCGAGGGGAAGGACTATCGTTGTACGTACAACTACTTGATCCGCGCCCGCCGAGCGGGCGCCACCGGAGCGCACACCCGCACATGGACGACACCATCCGTACCGCCCTCGGCCGTGGCCACACCATCGACATGACGACGATCGGCCGCCACTCCGGGAAGCCGCGACGCATCGAGATCGTGTTCCACAACCTCGACGGGCGGATCGTGATCAGCGGCATCCCGGTCCGCGGCCGGACCCGCGCCTGGATCCACAATCTCGAGGCCGATCCGCGCATCACCCTCCACTTCAAGGGCCCGGTGGCGCATGGCGACGTGGCCGGCACGGCGCGGGTCGTCACCGACCCGCTGGAGCGGCGTCAGCTGCTGACCGGCGTCGCCCGCAACTGGAACCGCACGGACATCGACCTGATGGTCGAGGCCAGCCCGCTGATCGAGGTCACGATCCCGGGCTACGCTGCCTGAAGCGGTCGATGCCTAGCGCACGGCCTCGTCGGCGAGCGCCTCGTTGACCTGACCCGTGACGTCCACGTCCCGATCGGCGACCGGGTCGCCGAGCGCCCCCCGGGGCTCGGGCTCCGGGAGGTCGTCGCTCCACTCCTCGGTGGCGTCGGCGGAGCGGTCGGCCAGCGTGTCGGCGACCTGCTGCACGGAGCCGGTGACCCTGGTCACGAGGCCGGAGAGGTCGCCGTCGGGGACCATGGTGAGCGCGCTCCCGAGCGCGTCCGCGAGGGGCCGCCCGTCGACCCGCTCCTCGCCCCCGGCGACCGCGGTCGGGACGACGTCCACCCGCGTACCGTGGCGGTACACGAGGTGCGTCCCGTACCAGCCCGCGGAGACCAGACCGACGTTCGCCGCCACGTTGAGCAGGCGCGCGAACAGCCCGATCCGGCCGGTGGAGCGGATGAGCAGCTGGAGCACGAGCGAGGCCAGGACGCCGACGTTGAGCATCGCGTGGGCGTTCGCGATCCGCTTCGCCTCGGTGTTGGGCGGGATCTCGCGGTAGTCCGCGTACCCGGTCGCGGCGGCCGCGCCGCCCGTCAGCAGGGCCAGGAGCATCGTGAAGAACGAGGCCACCTTGAAGGAGCGCCGGCGGGTGACGAGATGGAGCATGTCGAACACGAGGCTCGTGGGCACGAGCGCGGCCGGATAGTCGTTCAGGACAGGGTGCACCGGGTGCTCGGCGTAGGTCAGCTTGGGCATGGAGGGCCTCGCGGCTTCGGCCGGCAGACGCCGGGGATGCGGACACCGTGCCCGTCATGGGGCATCGGGCGCGCGCCCAGGCGCGACGCGACGCTTGCAGCCGCGTGGCGACCGCTCAGACGGGCGCGGTCTCGGCCTCGATCAGCGCACGCAGCCGCTCGAGCGATCCCGCGAGCTCCGCGTTGATTCGCCGTTCGGCCTCGCGGGCGACGAACCCCAGGAGCGGCGGCGCGTGGACCTCGATCTCGAGGACGATCCGGGTGCCGGTCTCGCTGACCCCCTCGAGGCGGGTGCGGACGTCGATCGACAGCGGCCCGGCGGAGCCGCCGATCGCCAGGATGTTGGGCGGACGGTACTGCTTCACCGTCCCCACGATCTCCGAGTTGCCGGCCGCCGCACCCATGCGCAGTCGGACGCGGCTCCCGACCGCCAGCTCCGTGTCGAGGAGCTCCGCGGCGATGACCTCCGGCAGCCAGCGCGGCAGGTCGGCGATGCGGGTTGCCACCCCGAACACCGTCTCGACGGCGTAGGGGAGCTGGAGCGATGCGCTGACGCGACCCATCAGGACGCCTCCTCTGTGAGCAGCTCGACGAGCCGGTCGAGCTCGGCGTCCGTCAGGCCCTGGCGGGCGAGGAGGGCACGAGCACCGCCATGCTCGCGGTCGAGATGGGTGAGCGCTGACGCCATGAACTCGGGCGGCGAGTCGACCACCAGGTCATCGTGCCGCCAGTCGTCGGGATCGATGCGTGCCATGGCGGGGCGGGCGAAGTAGCCGGCCGACATCGCGTAGTCCTGGACGATCGTGTCGGTGGGGACGCGCGCGAGGTCGAGCAGGAGCGCGATGGTCACGCCGGTGCGGTCCTTGCCCGCCGCACAGCCGATGACCGCCGGCACGCCGTCCTCGGCGAGGAGGGCCCGGGCGACGTCGGCGAGCTGCTGCGCCCGGGCGTCGAACACGTGGAGGTACATGCCGGCGAGCCCCGCGTGCGGCGTCGGGTCGTCCTTGAGCAGCGGGATCGACGTGTAGCGCACGCGCTCGGACCCGACGAACACGTTGGGCGCGCGCACGAGCTCCTCCGGCCAGCGGAGGTCGATGACCTGGCGCAGGCCCAGCTCCTCCAGCTCCAGCTGCGCACGACGGGGGAGCCGGGTCAGCTCGTCCGAGCGGAGGAGCGTGCGCCAGCGGGTCCGCCGCCCGTCGGTGGTCGCGTAGCCGCCGACATCGCGGAGGTTGCGCGTCCCCTCGAGGGGGAGATGGCGCGCGGGTGTGGTGATCACGCGTCCAAGGGTATCCCCGACCGCCGATCCGGGAGGACCGCCGTAGCCCATCCGGGGGATGCGGTAGTGGCCGGACCCGGGGTAGGGTGGGCGTGCCCCCACGACGCACCGGCGCTCGACCTCGACGCTGCCAGATCCGGAGACCCGTCCTCGTGTCAGATCCCATGCCGCGCCTCACGGCCCGCTCCGCCGGCGCCTCCGCAGACGTCGCGCTGCTGCGCGCGGCCCGCACCGACCCGGCAGGTCCCGAGACGCCGGCGTCGCCGACGCTGCGGGTGCGCCTGCGCGGACTCACGACCCTCCGTGGCGCGGGAGCCTCCACGCCGGCCCCGCTTGGCGCACGCCAGCAGCGGCGCGGCGCCTGACCCGGCGAAGCCCGCGCGGATCGCGAGGTCCCGCGATTCGCAGACATTTGTCCATCCCGGGCCATGACCCTCGGCCGATGGTCGGGACGCCTGCCCCGGCGTACGGTACGGCCATCGAACGGACCGCCAACATTCGGACCAATCCGGCGGCGCGTCGTTCCTCCGACGGGATGTCGGGCGGCGGCGGAGTCGGAAATCCTTCTCGAACGGGCGGTCCGTTTCGATTCCCGGCGCAATACGCCGTTGTGCGGATTCACGGGAATCGCCCCGACGTCGCACGATGGCACCGACAGCCGCCGGGGGGCAGGAGCATCGTGCCCGCACGCCCGAGACCCAGGCTCCAGGCCTTCCCGACGGAGGACCTCGCGTTCCGCCGCTATGTCGCCGAGGCCTTCGCCGCCGTGGTCGCCGACGTGGAGTCCCGGACGGATGCCATCCTCGAGCCCGAGGAGCTCCAGGTGCGCCTGCGGGAGCGATACCCCGCGGCCGTCGTCCGGCCGCGCGAGACGCTCGCCGACCCCGGCGATGGCGACGAGCTCTGGTACGTGTACCGCTTCGGGTCCATCTCGCCGGGCATCCGCTGGTGGGAGGAGCCGGGCCACGCGTGGGCGATCCTCGATGACGAGCGCCGGTTCGTTGAGGTCTCGACCTCGCTGACGACGATCGTCGAGGCGCCGCGCGACGTGCTGCTGGGCATGGCCGTCGAGGCGTTCTCGAACCCCGACGACGAGACGGCCCCGGAGGACGTGCGCGCGCTGTGGGCCGAGTTCCTGGACCGGGGAGAGCTCCACTCGACGCTCCGCTTCCGCCGCCTCGACGGCACGGAGCGCGAGATCGAGTACCACGTGACGCGCGAGGGGGCGGGCCCCGGGCGGCACCTCGCCGTGGTGCGGGAGATCGAGCGCAGCTAGGCAATCGTCATTCGTCCATGCGGCGCTGGTGACGAGCGCCCGTGTCGACGGCGCACGAATCGGTCGAAGGTGGTCCCAGCTCACTCCCCCGAGCAACCACTGGAGGATCCATGTTCCGTCGCGTCAGCGCCTCGATCGCCCTCGGTCTCGCCATCGTCGCGGGGTCGGCGGGCGTCGTCTCCGCCCACGAGTGCTACATCGCGAGCCGGTCGGACCAGGGCAACGTCAAGGCCGGGAGCCACTCGGCACGCTGGATCACGATCTCGGGCCCGGAGATCTTCGGCTTCGTCGCCGAGATGGCCGGCGGCGACCCGCTGACCCCGGCGCAGCTCGACTGGGCGCTCGATGCAGTCGTCGACGCCGGCGCCCCGAAGACGTTCACGATCTTCACCGGCCACACCATCGCCGAGGGGACGCCCGGCATGGACGCGGGCCACGCGACGGACGGCAAGGGCGTCGACCACGCCTTCGACGGCCTGATCTACCTGTACGTCGAGATCTACCAGCAGGCGTTGGCCCATTAGGCCGCTCCGCGCCGCCTCGCTCCCTCTCGCGCCCGGCCGGCTCTGCCGTCCGGGCGCATCCGTGTCCGCCGGACGACGCTAGCGAAGCCCTTCCTCGAACGCCCGCTTGGCCCCGGTCACCGCCGCGCGCACGCCCCACCCCGCCGGCACCGACGCGACCAGCTCGTGCAGCCATCCGATCGGGCCCCACAGCGAGGACCGCAGCTCCGCTGCCTGGTGGACCCAGGTGCCGGTCCCCCGCGCCTCGAACGTGATGACGAGCGCGCTCTCCATGCCGTGGGCGAACGAGACGTGCACCTGTCGCGAGAGCGGCTTGTACTCCACGATCTCCCACTGCTCCGTGGCGGGCAGGCCGCCGAGGCGGGTCCGCTCGCGGTAGACGGTCCCGGCCCGCGCGGGACCCGAGACGTAGAGGACGTCCTCCACGAACGGCACCCAGCGGGGCGTCCCCGGGATGTCGTCGTAGAGCTGCCAGACCTCCTCGCGCCGGGCACCCACCAGCGCCTCGGCCTCCACGCGTCGCATGCCCGCCAGTATCGGTCGCCGCGCCGCCCGAGGGAAACCCCGGCGGTTCATGACAAGCATTGTCATGGTCCGGCGATACGGTTCGGGTGTCGATGAAACGAGCGCACGAGGGTCGGGATGCTGCACCTGCACGAGCTGAGCTACGCGATCCAGGCGGACCGCGAACGTGAGATCCGGGACCGTCTCCCGCGGACCCGCGGGGTCTCGTCGGGGAGCCGCCACCCGCTGCTGCCGGACTCCGGCGTCGTGGTCGCCGGGCTGCGGCGGGTCGAGCTGCGCCGGGAGCCTCGGCCGGCCTTCGGCGGCTGAGTCGTCAGCCCTTCGCGGTCGCCGTGATCGCCGGGGACGTGTAGCGGGCGGCCGCCTCGGTCGCCAGGGCGGAGATCTCCGCCCGCAGCTCCGGCGGCTCGAGGACCTCCACGGCGCCGCCCAGCGCGAGGAGCCGGCCGGGGACCTCGCGGGGCCAGTCCAGGGTGAGGCGGATCGTGCGCCAGCTCTCCGGGTCCGGGTCCGGGAGCTCGAACGCGTTGGCGAGCGCCGGGCCGTCGATGACGTCCTCCAGCCAGCGGGCGGCGCCGCGTCGGGCACGCAGCGTGACCTCGATCCGTGGCGTGTCGCGCTCGTACGCGGCGATGGATTCCGTCCAGTACGTGGACAGGTCGAAGCCTGCAGGGCGCACGCACCGGTCCTCGGTGAGGAGGACCTCCTTGACGCGCGAGACGCGGTACGTCCGCAGCTGTGTCTCGTGCGCGGCCACCAGGTACCAGGTCCCGGCCTTGAGCACGATCCCCAGCGGGTCCACGAGGCGCCGGACCGTGCGGTCGCCTCGGTCGTACTCCAGGTCGATCCTGACGCCCTCCCACACGGACTCGGCGATGGTCGCGAGCCAGGGGATCGTGTCGCCCGGGCGGAACCAGCCGGCCGCGTCGAGGTGGAACCGCTCGAGCAGCCGGGTCGCCCGGCCGCGCAGCTCGGGTGGCAGGGCGGCCAGCACCTTGAGCCGCGATGACGCCACGACGGTCCCCAGTCCCAGCTCCGCGGCCGGCCCCGGGAGCCCGGACAGGAACAGGGCGTCCGCCTCGCCGGTCGTCATGCCCGTGAGCCGGGTGCGATAGCCATCGATCAGCCGGATGCCGCCGTGGGGCCCGCGCTCCGCGTAGACGGGGATCCCGGCCGCGCCGAGCGCCTCGACGTCGCGGTGGATCGTGCGCACGGACACCTCCAGCTCCTCCGCGAGCTCTGCGGCGGTCATGCCGCCACGCGTCTGGAGGAGCAGGAGCAGGGACAGGAGCCGGGACGCCCGCATGCCGCCATCGTACCGAAAGCGGACATCGGATGGCAGGTTTGCGCCGGCACGACGGATCGGGGCTAGCATCTGCCGTGTGAGCGACCACGCCGAGCCCGCCCAGACCGCGCCGCCGGGCGACCCCGAACCGGGCGGCTTCGTGGCGCTCGGCCTCGACGAGCGGCTCCTGCGCACGCTCGCCGCCCTGGGCTACGAGGAGCCCACGCCGGTCCAGCTGGCCGCGATCCCGCCG
>JAICUV010000392.1 GCA_025935655.1 Chloroflexota bacterium
GTGGGTGGGGCAGCCGGACGGGCACGGCCGCCCGGCCGGGACCGCGATCATCGTCCTGCTCGCCGCCGAGGGCGGCCACTTCTCGGCGCTGCACCGCCTGCCCATCGACGAGACGTGGTACTTCCAGCTCGGTGACCCGCTGGAGCTCCTGCTGCTCGACCCGGGCGGTCCCGGCCGTGTCGTGATCCTGGGCCCGGACGTCCTCGGCGGGCACGAGCTCCAGGTCACCGTCCCTGCGGGGACGTGGATGGGCGCCCGCGTCGCGCCGGGCGGGGCGTGGTCGCTGTTCGCCACGTCGATGGCGCCGGGCTTCCTCCCGGCGGACTACGAGGGCGGCGATGCCGACGAGCTCGCGGCGCGCCATCCGACCCACGAGCCGCTGATCCGGGCCCTCACGCGACCCTGACGGCCCCGCGGAGCGATCGCCCGTGGCGCGCACCCACCGCGTAGCATCGTCCCCGGCGCAGCCGTCACCGCGCCGCGTGCTCGAGGAGCCTCGATGAAGAACCGAACGGCGATCCTGATCCTCGCCGCCGCCCAGTTCGTGATGGTGCTCGACAGCTCGGTCATGAACGTCTCGATCTCCCAGATCGTGGCCGACCTCGACACGAGCATCCAGGGCGTCCAGCTCGCCATCACCGCGTACACGCTGGTCATGGCCTCGTTCATGCTCGTGGGCGCCAAGCTGGGCGACATCTGGGGCCGCGACCGGACGTTCGCGATCGGCCTGGCGGTCTACGCGGCCGGGTCCTTCACCACGGCGATCAGCCCCAACCTCGGCGTCCTGCTCATCGGCTGGTCGCTGGTGGAGGGCCTGGGCGCCGTCCTCGTCGTCCCCGCGATCGCCGCGCTGATCGCCGCGAACTACGAGGGCAAGGAACGCGCCCTCGCGTACGGCCTGATCGGCGGCGTGGCGGCGGCGGCCGTCGCCGTCGGCCCGATCATCGGCGGCTGGGTGACCACCAACTTCACCTGGCGCTACGTGTTCGTCGGCGAGGTGGTGATCGTGGCGGTGATCCTGCTCATGCGGAAGCGCATGCGCCAGAGCCCGGTTCCCGAGAACCCGCCCGGCCTGGACGTCGTGGGCGCCGTGCTCTCGGCGTCAGGCTTCTTCCTGATCGTCCTGGGGATCCTCCAGAGCTCGTCCTGGGGCTGGGTCCGGCCGAAGGGCGCGCTCACGATCAACGGCACCGAGATCACCCCGTTCGGGTTCTCCGTCGTGCCGTTCCTCATCCTCATCGGCTTCGGCTTCCTCGCCACCCTCTCGTGGTGGGTCGGGCGTCGCGAGCGCCTCGGGCAGGAGGCGCTCCTCGACATGTCGATGCTCGGCATCCGCCACCTGCGCGCCGGGCTGCTGACGCTGGGGGCACAGCAGCTCGTGCTCATGGGCACGTTCTTCGTCCTGCCGGTCTACCTCCAGGTCATGCTCGGCCTGAACGCGCTCGACACCGGCGTCAAGCTCCTGCCGATGTCGGTGACGATGTTCCTCGCTGCGCTGCTCGGACCGCGCGTCGCGGCGAGGCGCTCGCCGCGGATCGTCGCCCGGCTGGGGTTCGCCTTCCTCGCGATCGGCTCGTTCGTGCTGCTGGCGACGGTCGACGTCACCCTCGCGAGCGTGCCCTTCGCCCTCGGGCTCGCGCTGTTCGGCGTGGGCATCGGCCTGCTGGCATCCCAGCTGGGCAACGTGATCATGTCCTCGGTCGATCCGTCGCAGACGAACCAGGCCGGCGGCCTCCAGGGGACCGCGCAGAACCTCGGCGCCTCGCTCGGGACGGCCCTCATCGGCGCCATCCTCCTGAGCGCGCTGACGTCAGGGTTCGTGGACAACGTCGTGAACAACGACGCGCTCTCGCCCGATGTCCAGGCGGCCGTCAGCGAGGCGGCGAGCGCCTCGGGGCTCCAGGTGATCCCGGTGGCGGACGTCGCGCCGCTGCTCGTGAA
>JAICUV010000115.1 GCA_025935655.1 Chloroflexota bacterium
AGATGGGCGAGTGGGCGCTCCCACCCGACGAGACCGTCGTGTTCACGAAGCTGCTCCACGACGCGGTGGCCGGGAAGCGGCCCGAGGCGCGCTGGCTGCGCGGCGGGTTCTGGCGCAACTTCCAGGTCAAGTACCGCGAGATCAACGACCTCCACAAGCAGATGCTCCGGACGTCGCGCAAGGTCGCCGCGATGACCGAGGGCCCGTCGCGCACCGCCGCGCTGGACCACCTCCACCGCGGTCAGTCGAACGACTGCTACTGGCACGGGCTGTTCGGCGGGATCTACATCTCGCACATGCGCCTCGCCACGTACGAGCACCTCATCGCCGCGGAAGACGCCGCCGATCGCTCCCTCGGGACGGAGCGCGCAGCCGAGACGCGCGACCTGGACATGGACGGGATCCCGGAGGTCTACCTCGCGGAGCCCGGCCAGGTCGTGACGGTCAAGCCGTCCGAGGGCGCCGGAATCGGGTCGTGGGACATCCGCGCCGCCTGGCACGCGATGGCCGCGGTGCTCCGCCGCAGGCCCGAGGCCTACCACGAGACGCTCCGCGCCCACGAGGCACGCGACCCCGACGCGCCGGCCCCCGCCGTCGAGGGCGGGGCACCGGCCTCGATCCACGACCTCGTCATGGTCAAGGAGGAGGGCCTCTCACGCCGCCTGTTCTACGACGACCACGAGCGCCGGTCGGGCCTCATCCGCTTCCTGGCGCCGGACGTCACACCCGAGGCGCTGGCGCAGGCCGCCGAGCAGGAGCTGGGCGACTTCCGCGACGGCGCGTTCCGCGTCGACCATCTCGCGGCGGGGCAGGTCTCGCTGTCGCGCGAGGGCACGGCGCTCGGGCAGCCGCTCACCGTGACGAAGACGGTCCGCCTCGGCGGGGATCGGCTGCACCCGGAGCTCGTGATCGAGGTCGAGGTCCACCACCGGGGCGACGCGCCGATCGAGACCCGGCTCGGGATCGAGCTCTCGCTCCACCTCCTGGGCGGCGGGGGCAACCCGTCGGCCTGGTACGACGTCGCCGGCGAGCGAACCGCGCACGACGGCACCGGGACCGCGCAGGGCGTCGACGCCATCGGCTACGGCAACGACTGGATCGGCGTCGGGGTGGCCGCCACGATGTCGCCGGCCGCGGACGCCTGGTGGAGCCCGATCGAGACGGTGTCGAACTCGGAGTCGGGCTTCGAGCGCGTGTACCAGGGCTCCGGGCTCGTGCTGTCCTGGCCGGTCACCCTCGCCCCCGGCACGTCGAGCCGGTTCGCCGTGCGCCAGGCCGTCACCATCGCTCGCGACCGCACCGCGGCGGAGGCCGGCACCCCCGCGTGACCGCTACCCTCTGGCGATGACCCGCGGCCGGCTCGTCGTCCACGCCCACTTCTACCAGCCGTTCCGCGTCGACCCGTTCACGGATCGCATCCCCGACGACCTCTCCGCCGCGCCGTTCCGCAACTGGAACGAGCGGATCACCGCCGAGTGCTATCGCCCGATCGCGGAGCTGGGGATCCCGGCCCGCATCTCGTGGAACCTGGGCGCGACGTTGACCGCGTATCTCGCCCGCGAGGCGCCGACGGTGCTGGCCGCGTTCGCCGAGCAGGATCGCGCCGGCGGCGGCACCGGGATCGCGCAGAGCTTCCACCACACGATCCTGCCGCTCGCCTCACTCGCGGACCGGCGCACGGAGATCACCTGGGGCCTGCGCGACTTCGCCTACCGGTTCGGGCGCGAGGCGACCGCGATGTGGCTGCCGGAGACGGGCGTCGACCTCGCCACGCTCCGGGTCGCCGCGGACGCCGGCATCAAGGCCGTCATCCTCGCGCCGTGGCAGGCCGACGTCTCGCACGTCGATCCTCGCCGCCCCTACCGAGTGGACGTCGGCGGCGGCCGCCACATCACCGCGATGTTCTACGACGGCGACCTCTCGGGCGCCGTCTCGTTCGAGCCCGCGGCAACCGCCGATGCGGACCGCTTCGCCCGGGAGCGGGTGGCGCCCCGGCTCGCCGCTCCCCTCCCCGACGACGTCCCGCCGACGCTGGTCATCGCGACCGACGGTGAGCTGTACGGCCACCACCAGTCGTTCCGCGACCTGTTCCTCCAGCGTCTCGTGGCGCCCGAGGCCGACGCGGGCCGCACGTTCGACGTCGTCGGCCTCCAGGCGGCCATCGCCGACCAGGAGGGCCACCTCCACCCCGAGATCCGGATCCGCGACCGCACCTCGTGGAGCTGTCACCACGGGCTCCTGCGCTGGACCGCCGAGTGCCCGGACGTGCCGGACGGCCGCTGGAAGGGCCCGCTGCGAGCGGCCCTCGAGCGCCTCGCCGGCGGCATCGACGTGGCGACCGAGGCGATCGCGCGCGACATCCCGGGCCTCGACGACCCGTGGGCGGCACGGGACCGATACGTGGACGTCGTCATCGGCGCGCGGAGCGGCGACGCCTTCGCGGCCGACTGTCTCGGCTCGCGCTCGACGGCGGCTGATCGGTCCCGGCTGCTCGACCTCATGGAGGCCCAGCGCTGGCGCCTCGGGATGTTCGCCTCGTGCGGCTGGTTCTGGGACGACCCGGTCCGCACCGAGACCCACCAGGTCCTCCGTGCAGCAGCCCGTGCCGTGCGACTCGTGGACGGCCTCGCCGGCTCGGGCCTGGAACGGCGCCTGGTCGAGGACCTCGCGACCCTCCGCTCGCCATCCACGGGCATGGACGGGGCCGCGATCTACCGCAAGGCGCTCAGCGAGATCGGCCAGCCCCCGCCGCCCGAGCCGCACCCGACCGCCCGCTAGCCCGGCCCGACGCCGGGCCCCCCGGACCCGACGCCGGACCGCCGTCACCCAGCAGGCGTCGCGCGAACAGCGCCGTCGCGAGGCGCGCCCGGCGGGCCGCGTCCAGCCGACCGCCGAGCAGCCGCTCGATCCGCTCCAGCCGGTACGCGACGGTGCGCGGGGCGATCCCCAGCCGCCGGGCGGCGGCGCGGACGTTCTCGCGCTCGGCGAGATACGCCTCCATCGTGTCCGCGAGCCCTGCGCCCCTCGGCGCCTCGAGCAGCAGCCCGAGCTCCTGCTCGACGGCGGCACGAAGGAGGTCCGGCTCGGCGAGCAGCGCCCGCTCCAGCGCGAGTGATGCCGACGGCACGAGCGTCGCGACCCGGCCGGCGCGCCTCGCGACCGCGAGCGCCGCCGTCGCCTCGCGGACGGCAGCGGCGGTCCCGAGGAGCCCGCTCGCGGGCGTCGTCGTCGCGATCCAGCCGTCGCCGAGCGCGGCGAGCGATCCCGCGAGGTCGGCCGCGCGGCGCGAGGACGGGGCGAGCACGACCAGGCGGCCCGCCGACGCGGCGACGACCGGGCCCGGCAGGGGCCCGCCGAGCGACCGCGGATCCCCGACCGGGGACGTCAGGCCGGTGGCGAGCCCGCGCGCGACGGCCGCCACGGCCGGGTCCCCGTCCTGCAGGTCCCGTCCGGCGTCCGCGACCACGACGGTGAGTGGCCGGTCCAGCGGGATCGCGAGCTCGCCGGCCCGCCGCGCCAGCCGCGCGCGGCCCACTTCGTCGCCATCCGGCAGGTCGAGGATCGCGTCCAGGAGCTCACGCAGCGCGGACGCTGACCGGGTCGCGATCTCCCGCTCCGCGGCCGCGTGCCCGTCCGCGATCGCGGCAGCGGCCGCGTCTCCGGTGCGCAGCAGCGCGTCGCCGAGCGCGCGCAGCGCCTCGGGCCCGAGCGCCTGGCGAGCGGTGATCCGGTCCCAGGTCACCCAGCCCGCCGACAGGGCCCGGTCGAGGACGGGCTGGAGTGGCCGCCCGGCGCGGGCCTCGGCCGCCGCACCGTCCCGCAGGGCGACGAGTGCGGCGGCATCCGGGACCGGGCCCCCACGGAGGCTCGCCAGGAGCCACTCGACCGCGGCCCGGGAGGCCGACTCCTCCGCCGGGTCCGGCCCGTCGCCGCGGCTGACGTCGCGGGCCACCTCGGCGACGAGGTCGTCGGTCGCGTCCCTGTCGGCGACGAGCGCGACGAGGGCCAGGAGATACGGCGGTGCGGCACGTTCCTGCATGGTCTCGGCAGGATAACGCACCGCCTCTTGCCGTAACGCCCCCTTGTCCTGCTCGTCCTCGGCCATGACACTCCAGTCACGGGCAGTTGCCCGCAGCCTCTCCACCGGGACCGCCCGGAGGCAGCAAGGACATGAACGGCTTCTCGAACACCCTGCGGACCTGGACCCTCATGGCCGCCCTCGGCGGCCTCCTCGTCGCCGTCGGCGGGCTCATCGGCGGCCAGACCGGCCTCGTGATGGCCTTCATCTTCGCCATCGCACTCAACGGCTTCGTCTACTGGAAGAGCGACTCGCTCGCGCTCCGCGCGAACGGCGCCCGCGAGCTGGGCCCGGACGAGCAGCCTCGGCTGCGCTCGATCGTGGCGCTGCTCGCCGACCGTGCGGGCATCCCGATGCCGCGCGTCTACCTCGTGGAGCGGCCCGAGCCCAACGCCTTCGCGACCGGGCGGGACCCGAGGCACGCGGCGATCGCCGTCACGACCGGCCTGCTGGAGGTCATGGACGAGCGTCAGCTCATCGGCGTCCTTGCCCACGAGCTGAGCCACGTGAAGAACCGGGACACGCTCATCGGCACGATCGCCGCCACGATCGGTGGTGCGATCAGCTTCCTCGCCCAGATGGGCCAGTTCCAGCTCCTGTTCGGCGGCGGGGACGACGACGGCGGCAACCCGATCCTCGCGCTCGCGGCGATCATCCTGGCGCCCATCGCGGCGATGGTGATCCAGCTCGCGGTGTCACGAGGACGCGAGTACCTCGCCGACTCGACCGGGGCGACGCTCACCGGCGATCCCGAGGGCCTCGCGCAGGCGCTCGAGACGCTCCGCGCCCAGCAGCAGCGCGGAGGGGGCCTGCTCGCACGGATGCGAGGCGTGCCGATGGGCCGGCGCCAGCCCCGGACGCAGGCGAACCCGGCCTTCAGCCACCTGTGGATCGTCAGCCCGCTGTCCGGTTCGGACATGGCGCGGCTGTTCGCGACCCATCCGCCGCTCGAGGAACGGATCGCCCGGCTGCGCAGGATGCGCCTCCGGCGCGCGGCCTGAGCGAGCCGCTCGCAGCGGCAGCTGTTTCATGGGGTGGGGTCCGCATGGCTCGGCGGGCCCCACCACACCACCTCGAGCCTCACCCTGCTGCGCACGCTGCGCCGACCCGGGCACCCGACGATCCGCCTCCGGCCATCCCGGGGGCGGGTCGACCACGTTCCGCGGGCGACCGGGGCCGGTACGCGACCTGGGCCGTTAAGCGCCGCAACCCCCGGAGCGACCGGAGGCTGCGGAGAGAGCGCCGTTGGAGGGGGAGGGGTCCGGCGCCCGGCGGTATGCGAGGATGGGTGTCGCCGCAACCTGGCGACGGGCGATCAGGTCAGGGCGACGGGGTAGGCCGGGCGATGCGGATCGTCCGACAGGTCGCGGGAGTCCACGCCGATCTCGTTCGCCAGGGTGGCGAAGGCCGCGAGGATGATCATGCCGATCGCGATGATGAACAGTTCCATGGGGAGCGTCCCGAAGCTTCTCGGGGCTGCGCGCCCCGTGGTTGATATAGTCAACTAGGCCAAGACGAACGATAGTTGGACTAGTCCACTATGTCAAGTAGCCCGAAGGACCCCTCCGCGACGGCCGGGCGGCCCGTCACGCCCGGCGAGCGGACCGCCGTGAGCGGGGCCGTCGGTGGCCACGAGCTGGACATCGAGCGCGACTCGGACGTCCCGATCAGCACCCAGATCTACTGGCAGCTCGCCTACCAGATCGAGTCGGGCCGCCTCCAGCCGGGCACGCGCCTGCCCCCGGTCCGCGAGCTGGGCGCCGCGCTGCGGGTCAATCCCAATACGGTGCGCGCCGTCTACCGTCGGCTGGCCGACGCCGGGTATGTCATCGGGCGGCACGGCGCGGGTACCCGGGTGGTGGACCGGCCCCCGGTGCGCCGCGGCTCGGACGCGCTGGCGGGCATCGTGGCGGAGACCCTCCGGCGGGCGGCGCAGCTCGGGTTCACGCCCGACGAGGTGGCCCAGGCGACGTTCACCGCCGCGACCGAGCGCAAGCGGCCGGGGCCCCTGGTGCGCGTCCTGTTCGCGGAGTGCACCACCGCCGATGCCCACGTGGACGCGGAGCGGATCGTCGAGGCGTTCCCCGACCGGATCGAGGCGATGGGCGTCCTGCTCGAGGAGCTCCCCGAGCGCCTGGACCGCTACCACTACGACCTCGTCGCCACGACGACGTTCCACGCCGACGAGGCCCAGGCGTACGTCGCGGGTCGCGTGCCGGTGGTCGCGATGCTCGCGGGCCCCGGCTACATGAACCTGGTCCACGAGGTCGCGGGCCTGCCCCCGGGCTCCAAGGTGGGGCTCGTGTGCGGATCGCAGCGCGGTGTCGAGAACATCGCCGAGGTCCTGCAGCTGGCCGGAGCGTCGGGGGTGACGATCATCCCCGCCGTCGCGCACACCGAGGCCGAGCTGGACCAGGTGGACGAGGAGGCGGACCTCGTGCTCCTCTCGCGCGAGGCGATGGCGCTGGGGCTCGAGGCGCGCTTCGAGCGGCCGGAGCGGCTGCGCGAGTGGACCTACGAGTTCGACCCCGCGGGATTCGAGCTCCTGCGGCGGGCGATCGAGCGCGTGGACGCGGCGCGCGTGCACGCCCCCGGCGAGCACGCGCCCGCCTGATCGCAGGCACCCGCGGGCGCGTGAACCTGCGACACTGGCGACATGCGCGCCCTGCCGATCTCGCGGACCGCCCGCCGTCGCTTCGCGCTCGACGCCACGGTCGTCGCGCCCGCCCCGGAGACGGCCCGGCTGGCGGCCAACGTCACCGCGGCGCGCAAGGTCACGGCAGCGGTCAACGCGACCCGCAAGCCCGGCGAGCCAAGCGCCCAGGCGGGCGAGCTCGCGGCGCTCGAGCTGCTCCACGAGATCTTCCACCTCGTCGTGGACAAGGCCTCCGAGCTCGTCCCGGCGACCGCGATGGACGAGACGACTGCCGCGGTCGAGGACGCGGTCGGGCCGGAGGTGGCCATCGACGTGCTCGATGCCGTGGCCGGCGAGTTCCCCGACGTCGAGGACCGGTCGACCCCGGTCCGCCTCGAGGAGCTGCTGCTCATCCGGGTCGCCAACGAGAACCCCGCCGCGCGGCCGCTGCGAGCGCTCGTGGACGACGCGCCGGTCGAGCCGGCGCAGCGGGATGCCGTGGTCGCCGCGGTCGAGGCCTACGAGGCCACGCTGCCGCCGATCGGGCCGAACGGCGAGACGCTCGTGGAGCTGCTCCGCGCCCCGGCGCGAGCCCACCCGACCTCGCTCGCGGGCCAGCTGCGCTACGTGCGCGACAACTGGGGCGACCTGCTGGGCGACGCGTTCGACGCGCTCCTCGACCGGATGCTGCTCGCGATCGACGTCATCACCCAGGAGGAGCGCGGGCTCCACCTCCGGTTCGGCGGCGGCGGGGACGGCGGCGCGGGCGCGTTCGGCGGTGGTGGCGAGGCGCCGGACCTCACCGGCCTGGACGCGGAGCCCGAGCGGTTCTCGAGCGACTCCGCGTGGATGCCCCGGCTCGTGCTCATCGCGAAGAGCAGCCACGTCTGGCTGGACCAGCTGTCGCGACGCTACGGCAGGGAGATCCGGACGCTGGACGCCATCCCGGACGAGGAGCTGGACCGCCTCGCGCGCTGGGGGATCACGGGCCTCTGGCTCATCGGCCTGTGGGAGCGCTCGAGCGCGAGCCAGCGGATCAAGGTGTGGCGCGGCAACCCGGACGCGGCCGCCTCGGCGTACTCGCTGGACGACTACGTGATCGCGCGGGATCTCGGCGGCGAGGACGCGTGGGCGAACCTGCGCCACCGCGCGTGGCAGCGGGGCATCCGGCTCGCGTCGGACATGGTCCCCAACCACATGGGCCTCGATTCACGCTGGGTCATCGAGCACCCGGAGTGGTTCCTCCAGACGGCCGAGCCTCCCTACCCCGGGTACACGTTCAACGGCGAGAATCTCGCCGAGCACGACCGGGTGGAGGTCCGCCTGGAGGACCACTACTGGGACAACAGCGACGCCGCCGTGGTGTTCGAGCGGCGCGACCGCTGGTCGGGCGAGCGGCGATACCTCTACCACGGCAACGACGGCACCAGCTTCCCGTGGAACGACACCGCGCAGCTGGACTTCAGCCAGGCCGCCGTCCGGGAGCAGGTCATCCAGACGATCCTGGCCGTCGCGCGCCGCTTCCCGGTGATCCGGTTCGACGCCGCGATGGTCCTCGCCAAGCGCCACGTGCGCCGGCTGTGGTTCCCGGCGCCCGGCCAGGGCGGCGAGGCGATCCCGTCGCGGGCCGAGTTCGGCTCGATGTCGGACGCGGAGTTCGAGGCGGCGATGCCCCACGAGTTCTGGCGCGAGGTCGTGGACCGGGTGGCGGCCGAGGTGCCGGACACGCTCCTGCTGGCCGAGGCGTTCTGGATGCTCGAGGGCTACTTCGTCCGGACGCTCGGCATGCACCGCGTCTACAACAGCGCGTTCATGCACATGCTCCGCGACGAGGACAACGCGGGCTACCGGCGGGTGCTCAAGGAGACCCTCGAGTTCGATCCCGAGATCCTCAAGCGCTACGTCAACTTCATGAACAACCCGGACGAGAAGACCGCGGTCGAACAGTTCGGCAAGGGCGACAAGTATGTCGGCGTGGCGACGTTGCTCGCGACGCTGCCGGGGCTGCCGATGTTCGGGCACGGGCAGTTCGAGGGCTTCGCGGAGAAGTACGGGATGGAGTTCCGGCGGGCAGCGATGCAGGAGCCCGTGGACGAGTGGCTCATCGCCCGCCACGAGCGCGAGATCGTCCCGCTCCTCCATCGCCGGGGCGACTTCGCCGAGGCCCACGACTTCCTGCTGTACGACGTCGCCGGCGACGGGGGCGGCGTCGACGAGCACGTGTTCGCCTACTCGAACGGGAGCGGTCCCTCGCGGTCGCTGGTCGTGTACCACAACCGCTACGCGGAGACGGCCGGCTGGATCCGCGACTCGGTGGCGTACGCGGCGAAGGATGGCGATGGGTCGAAGCGGCTGGTCAGGCGGACGCTGGCCCAGGGCCTGGGCCTGGGCGAGGGGGCCGCGGACGACCGCTGGCTGGCGTTCCGCGAGCAGCGCTCGGGACTCGAGTACCTGCGATCGGTGGCCGAGATCCGGGAGCGCGGCCTCCACGTCCGGCTCCACGCATACGAGACGCGGGTGTTCTGGGAGATGCGCGAGCTGTACGACTCGAGCGGCGTGTGGCGGCGGCTGGCCGAGCGGCTCGGGGGCCGTGGCGTCGCCTCCCTCGAGGGCGCGCTCCGCGAGCTGCAGCTGGCGCCGGTGCACGACGCGCTGCGCGCGGTCATCGCCGATCCGTCGCGCCCGACGGTCGAGCGGTTCGTCGCCGCCGTGGCCCAGGCCACGGGCACGTCGGGTGACATCGCGGCCACGGTGGACCTCGTCGCGGAGCGGGCGGCGCAGGCACGCCCCGTCGTCGAGACGATCGAGGACCCGTCGCAGCAGGCCGCCCTCCGGCTGTGGGCGCTGCTGTCGCCGCTGGGCTCGTTGGCCGCGGGTGCGCCGGTCGGCCCGACGAGCCGCGCCTGGTACGAGGAGCTGCGCCTGGCCGACGTCGTCGTCGATGCGTTGCGCGCCCAAGGGCTCGACGAGGCGGCGGCGTGGTGGGCCTCGGAGCGCGTTCACCTGCTCCTGGACCTGCCGCTCGCGTCATCGATCGACGGCCCCGCTGCCGTGCGGCCCGCCCGCCTCGCCGACACCTGGCTCGCCCTCCCTGTCGTGCGCGGGTTCCTGCGGATCAACGCGTGGGACGGCGTGGAGTGGTTCCACC
>JAICUV010000405.1 GCA_025935655.1 Chloroflexota bacterium
CTCTTCGGGACCGGCTGGCTCTCGCCGGTCAGGGCCGACTCGTCGATCTCCAGCGTGGCGGCGCGCAGGATGCGACCGTCCGCGGGGACGAGGTCGCCCGCCTCGATGTTGATGATGTCGCCCGGGACGAGCTCCTCCATCGGGACCTCGACCATGGTCCCGTCGCGGCGAGCCTTCGCCTTGACGACCATCATCTTCTGCAGCGCGGCGACGCTGGCCTCCGCCTTGCCCTCCTGGTTCAGGCCCAGGAACGCGTTGAACAGGGTCAGGACGATCAGGACGATGCCGGTCGCGAACTGGTTGGGGATGAACAGGCTGACGATGCCTGCCACCAGGAGCACGATCTGCATCGGGTCGCGGTACTGGCGCAGGAAGCGCTGGATCGCAGGCTCCTGCGGCGCATCCGCGAACCGGTTGGGCCCGTACGTCGCGCGGCGGGCCTGCACCTCGGCGGCGCTGAGCCCGGTCGCCTGGTCCACGCCCAGGGCCGCGAGCGCCGCCTCGGGCGTCATCCCGTGCCACGCCTGCGCGGGCGCGGACGCGTTCGGGGCCGGCGCCGCGGCCGGCACCTCGCTGGTCATCGACATGTGACGTCCTCCCTCGACCGCCGGCGCGCACGACAGCAGCGCAGCGACGTCAGTCTCGACATTGTGGGGCCTCCACGACAAGCATGACGTTGTCATCGCGCCGACGGGCTGCGAAGGCGTCTACCCCGCGTCGTCGGGCACGAGCTGCGTGCCATGCGTGCCCGCGACGAGGCCGCCGATCTCGTCCAGCGTCCCGATCGCCGCGCGGCGCCCCGTGCGCCGGACGAACGTGATCGCCGCCTCGGCCTTCGGGCCCATCGAGCCCGTGGGCAGCGTCAGCGCCGCGAGCGCGTCCGGGGTCGTCCGGCCGATCGCGACCCGGCCCGGCGTCCCCCACCCCGAGTAGACCGCGTCGACGTCGGTCGCCATCACGAACACGTCGCCGTCCAGCTCCTCGGCCAGGAGCGCGCTCGCCCGGTCCTTGTCGATCACGACCTCGGCGCCGATGAGCGTCCTGGTCCCCGGCCGGTACGCCGTGGGGATTCCGCCGCCGCCCGCGCAGATCACCACGCATCCTCGCTCGAGCAGCCAGCGGATGGGGCGGATCTCGAAGATCCGGACCGGGCACGGCGAGGCGACCACGCGCCGCCAGTGCGCGCCGTCGGGCTTGATCGTCCAGCCCCGCTCCGCCGCGAGACGCTCGGCCTCCTCGCGCTCGTAGACCGGGCCGATGAACTTCGTCGGGTCCGCGAACGCGGGGTCCTCCGGGTCGACCTCGACCATCGTGAGCAGGCTGGCGAACGGTCGGTCGAACGGCAGGAGATTGCCCAGCTCCTGCTCGATCAGGTAGCCGATCATGCCCTCGGTCTCCGCCCCGAGGATGTCCAGCGGGTACTCCTCCACGTCGTGGTAGGCGGCGGCCTGGAGCGCCAGCAGGCCCACCTGCGGGCCGTTCCCGTGCGAGATCACGAGCTCGTTGCCCTC
>JAICUV010000162.1 GCA_025935655.1 Chloroflexota bacterium
CGACGCCGCCCGCGGCCCGTCCTGGCGGCGCCGGCGACGGCGACCTGCGACGCATCCTCGGCGGCATCGGCATCGGCTGCGTCGGCGAGGATGGCCACCTCGGCCATGGCCGCCTGGTCGGCCGGATCCGCGATCCCCGCCTCGGCGTGGATGCGCGGCGGCGTCGACTGGCCGGTGGTGCCGGTGAGCTCGTCGAGCAGCGCGAGCCGCCCGAACTTGATGAGCAGCATCCGGAAGTCGCGCGCATAGAACAGCTTGATCCGGATCGCCGGGTAGAGCTCCCGCAGGCGGCGCAGCTTGCGGTTCTTCTTGCGCACGAGCTTCTGCTTGAGCGTCGTGAGCTCCACGTACAGCTCGAGGTCGGGCAGGTAGAAGTCCGGCGAGAAGCTCTCGATGACGTCGCCGTCCAGGTTCCACGCGATCGGGAACGTGTCCGGCTCGTACGTCCAGCGGACGTCGTAGAAGTCGAGGATCCGCGCGAGCTCCGCCTCGCTCGCGTGCGCGAACCCGGGTCGTGCGCCCCCGGAGCCCGGAGCGCGGGTCGCGCCCGTCACCGGGCGGCGCCCCCGTCATGACGGCTGTCGTCGCCGAGCAGCGTGCGCAGGTCCCCGGTCCAGCCCTCGAGGAGCCGGTGCATCGCGAACAGGTCGTCCTCCCCAACGGGCGGCCGAGAGGCGACGCGTGCGGCGGTCTGGGGATCCAGCTCGGGATGGCCCGCGGTGTCCAGGACCGGACAGGCATCGGCAGGCGCCGCGAGGACCAGGCCCATCGTCCGGGAGCCGCAGCGCTGGCAGTCCAGCTCCACGAACGCGAAGTCCCCCCGGTCGGCGAGGACGACGATGCGCTCGACGGGGATGGCGGCACCGCAGGAGGTGCAACCGGCCCCGGTGAGGCGCGCCCGGAGTCCGCGAGGGTCCATGGGTCGTCAGTCTACCTCCAGCGCCGTGAACGGCGGGCGCGGGGACCCGGGAGCGACATACTCCCATGGGGTATCATGGCCCCATGGGTGAGAACGCCGGACGCGCGTCGGGGACGCACGGCCACGACCACGGTCACGACAGCTTCCGTCACAGCTACAGCAAGGACAAGGCACAGCTCGTCCGGCGCCTCAGCCGGATCGAGGGCCAGGTCCGCGGGATCGCACGGATGATCGAGCGCGAGGAGTACTGCGTCGACATCCTGCAGCAGACGGCCGCGCTGCGGGCTGCCGTGGATGCCGTCTCGATCATGGTCCTCGAGGATCACGTCCAGGGCTGTGTCCGCACCGCCGCCGAGCGAGGCGAGGCCGACAAGTACGTCGACGAGGTGCTGGACGTCGTCCGCCGCACCCTGGGGCGGCCGGTCCGCGGGGCCAAGTCCGCCGGCTGAGCTCCCAGGTTATCCACGAGTTCGCCGGTGTGCGGAGAATCGTGGATAAGCCGTCTTGACGACGCCCCGGCGCCCTTCTACCGTCCGCAGTCCGCCTCACGCATGCGCGAATCGGGGTGCGTCGTCCCCCAGGGGCACCGGGGAGACCCGGGCCGGAACCGACGGGATGCCGCGAGACCGAGCTGACGCTGCTGCGCAGGCGAACGATCAACGCCGGGAGCGGCTCCCGGACGGCCTGGTGCAGCCACAGGAGGGTGCCCTGGACCGCCCGAGAGATCCGCTCCCGACGTTTGTCCAGGACCTCGCACCGCTCCCCACGGTCTTCTCGGACATCCTCGAGAAGGGGCTGCGAGCCCTCGACCTGGACCTGCCCGCGGACGCCCGCGCGGTCATCGACGGGCATGTCCGCCTCCTCCTCGCGTGGACCGCCGCCATCAACCTGACCGCGATCCGCGACCCCGCGGACGTCGCGCGCCTGCACGTGCTCGACAGCCTCGCCGCGGCTCCGCTCCTGCGCGCGCGCGGGATCCGCCGGCTGCTGGACATCGGGTCCGGTGGCGGCTTCCCGGGAATCCCGCTCGCGGCCGCGCTCGGGTCGGACCGGACGCTGCTCGTGGACTCGGTCGGCAAGAAGGTGCGCTTCCTCGAGACCGTCATCACGGCGACCGGCCTCGAGCGACGCGTCGCCGCGGAGGCGCGGCGCTCCGAGACGATCGCGCACGATCCGCGCGACCGCGAGGCGTGGCCGGCGGTGACGGCCCGGGCCGTGGCCTCGCTCGCGGAGCTGGTGGAGCTCGGGCTGCCGCTCGTCGCGCCGGGCGGGGTGCTCGTGGCGTGGAAGCGTCACCCGGTGGACGACGAGCTGGCCGCGGCCCGCGGCGCGCTCCGGGCGCTGTCGGCGGGCCGGCCGCAGGTCCAGCGCGTCCCGGTCCCCGGCCTCGAGGACCATCGCCTGGTGATCGTCCCGCGGGACGGCCAGATCGACGCCCGGTACCCGCGTGATCCCGCGGAACGGCGACGACGCCCCCTCTGACCCGGCTCCCTCCGCTACCCTGCCCCACGTGCGCGTCGCCGTGCTGTCCGACATCCATTCGAACCTCGCCGCCCTCGATGCCGTGCTGGCGGCCGTCCCGTCCGTGGACGAGGTCTGGCAGCTGGGCGACGTGGTCGGCTACGGCCCGGCGCCCGACGAGGTCGTCGGCCGACTGCGCGACATCGGCGCGCTGGGCGTGCGCGGCAACCACGACGCGGCCGCGGTCGGCGGCCCCGAGATCGAGTCGTTCAACGTCGACGCCCGGCGGGCGATGGAGTGGACGCGCGCGACGATCACCGCCGAGACCCGGACCTGGCTCGCCGCGCTGCCCGAACGCATGGAGCGCGAGGGCTTCACGCTCGTCCACGGCTCCCCGCGCGACCCGATCTGGGAGTACGTGACGTCCACGCCGGTGGCCCGCGCGGGCATCGCCGCGATGGACACGCCGTACGGGCTGCACGGGCACACCCACGTGCCCATCGCGTATCTCGAGGACGACGGGCGCCTGGAGACGATGAGCCCGGGCGCCGGATCCACGATCGCGTTCGGCAGGCAGCGCGCCCTGCTCAACCCGGGCAGCGTGGGCCAGCCGAGGGACGGCATCCCGACGGCCTCGTGGCTGCTCCTCGACACGGACGCAGCTTCGGTGACGTGGAACCGGACGGCGTACGACGTCGGCGGCGTCCAGCGCGCCATGGAGGGAGCGGGACTCCCGGAACGCCTCGTGGCACGGCTGGCGTATGGGCTCTAGGAGCGGTACGCGTTGATCGGCGGACGGCGTCCCCTGTCCGGCCGCAAGCCGGGCGACAAGCGGATCCGGGTGGAGCGTGTCCACTCTCCGTACTTCCGCTATACCGGCCGCGGCCAGCTCACCGCGAAGGCGGCGGCGAGCGCGCCGACGACCAGCGTCGGGCGGGTGATCCAGCGGACCAAGCTGTTCCTCCTCGGCCGGCCGCTCGCCAACGTCGAGGAGATCGGCGAGCGCCTGAGCAAGAAGAAGGCGCTCGCGATCTTCAGCTCGGACGCCATCTCGTCCTCCGCGTATGCCACCGAGGAGATCATCCTCGCGTTCCTGCTCGCGGGCGTCGGCAGCGCGGCGTTCAGCCTGTCGTTCGAGGTCAGCATCGCGATCGCGGTCCTGCTCGGGATCGTCGCGTTCAGCTACCGCCAGGTGTGCATCGCCTACCCCACCGGCGGCGGCTCGTACTCCGTGTCCAAGGCGAACCTGGGCCGCAACGCGTCGCTCATCGCCGCCTCGGCCCTGCTCATCGACTACACCCTGACCGTCGCCGTGTCCACGTCCTCCGCCGTGGAGCAGATCGCCTCGGCGGTGCCGGCGCTGGACCCCGTCCGGGTCGAGATCGCGCTCGTCGCGATCGCGCTGATCACGCTGGGCAATCTCCGCGGCCTGCGGGAGGCAGGCTCGATCTTCGCGATCCCGACGTACCTGTTCCTGGGGTCCGCGTTCCTCATGATCGCGATCGGCGTCGTGCGGATCCTGTTCCTCGGCGACACGGGGCCGACGCCGACGCCCGAGGTCATCGCGGTCACCCAGCAGACCGCGACCAACGTCGGCATCCTCGTGCTCCTGCGCGCCTTTGCCTCGGGCGCGGTGGCGCTCACGGGCGTGGAGGCGATCGCGACCGGGGTGCCGGCCTTCCAGCCGCCCGAGTCGCGCAACGCCGCGCGGACGCTGATGACGATGGCGGTGATCCTCGGGACGCTGTTCATCGGGATCACGTTCCTCGCGACGAACTTCCACATCCTCCCGATCGAAGAACCCAAGCAGACCGTCATCTCCCAGGTCGCGCGCCACGTCTACGGGGACACCGTGGGGTTCTACCTGTTCCAGGCGTTCACGGCGCTGCTGCTGTTCCTGGCCGCCAACACGAGCTACAACGCGTTCCCCCGGCTCGCCGCCGTGCTCGCGGAGGACGGCTTCTTCCCGCGCCAGTTCGCGTTCCGCGGCGATCGCCTCGCATTCTCGACGGGCATCCTGCTGCTCGGGCTGGTGGCGGGCACGGTCGTCGTGCTGGGCGGCGGCTCGACGCACGCGCTGATCCCGCTGTACGCGGTGGGCGTGTTCATCGACTTCACGATCGCCCAGTCCGGCATGATCCGGCACTGGCTGTCGACGCGCGACCAGGGCTGGCGCTACCGGCTCAGCGTCAACTCGGTCGGCGCCGTGCTCACGGGGGTCATCGCGACCGTCGTGATCTCGGTGAAGTTCACGTCGGGCGCGTGGTTCGTCATCGTCCTCATCCCGACGCTCGTCGGCGCCATGCTGTTCATCCGGCGCCAGTACGCGGAGCAGGCGGCGGAGCTCCGCGTTCGGGACGATCTCGTGTTCGAGCGGCCCCACCGCGAGCAGCGGGTCGTCATCCCGGTCAACGGCATCAACCGCTCGGTCGTGCAGGCGGTCATGTTCGGCAAGAGCCTCGCGACCGACCCGTCGCTGCTCCAGGCCGTGTACGTGACCACGGACCTCGAGGAGGCCGATCGCCTCCGCGAGCGCTGGGATCGCCAGCTGCCGGGCGTGCCGCTCGTGGTGGTGGAGTCGCCGTTCCGCGCCCTCGTGGGACCGGTCGTGACGTACCTCGACGTCCTGGACCTCGCGTGGCCGCCGGACAAGGAGACGCCCACCACGATCGTCGTGCTGCCGGAGTACGTCGCCCGCCGGTGGTGGGACCGGCTGCTCTACAACCAGACGGCGAAGCGGCTCAAGGCGGCGCTCGTGGGACGAGAGCACACCGTCATCGCGGACGTCCCGTATCGGCCGAGCAGCCAGCACGACAGCTGACGCGGCCGTCCCGGTGTCGGCCCGCCGACGCGGGTCCGTGCACGGCCGGTGGTATCGTGAACCGGCGCGGCGACCCGCCCGGGGCGTGACCCAATCGCTCGTCCGGGGTCGTCGATCACGCGGAGGACCCTACATCCGTGGCCGACCCGTCGGCACCCCAGTTCCGGCGCGCCGTGGTTGCACTCTCCGGCGGCCGAACCGACCGGTCGATCGTCGCGCTCGCCTCCGAGCTCGCGCGTCCGGCCAAGGCGGAGCTCGTCGGCGTCCACGTGGTCGAGATCGACTGGACGCTGCCCCTGGACGCCGACGTCGCAGGGCGGTCCGAGGACGCGCAGCGCGTGCTCGACATCGCCGAGGCGACCGCCGAGGCCGCCCACTACAAGCTGGAGACCGTGCTCCTCCAGGCACGCGACGTGGGCGCGGCGATCGTCGACGAGGCCACCGAGCGTGGCGCCGACCTCATCATCTGCGGCCTGCCGTTCCGTCGCCGCTTCGGCGGCGACTTCGCCATCGGCCGGACGATCCCCTATGTCCTGAAGAACGCCCCGTGCGCCGTCTGGGTCGCGCGCGAGGCGATGCCCGAGGTGCAAGCATGAAAGCCGTCGTCGTCGGCTGCGGCCGCGTCGGTGCCGGCGTGGCCGACGAGCTGGACCGCGCCGGTTGGCAGGTCCTGATCATCGATCTCCGCTCCGCGGCCTTCGACCGCCTGCCCGCCGCGTTCGGCGGGACCGCCCTCCGGGGCGACGGGACGGACGAGGACGTCCTGCGCCGAGCCGGTGCCGAGAACGCGGACCTGTTCCTCGCCCTCACGGAGGGCGACAACCGCAACATCATGGCCGCGCAGCTGGGCGTCGAGGCGCTCGGGGCCAGCAAGGTCGTGGCGAAGGTCAACGACCCGGTCCGCGCCGAGGCATACGCCCACCTGGGCATCGCGACGCTGTGCCGGACCAACCTGATGACCGCGTCGATCCTCGGCTATGCCGGCCAGGTCGTCCCCGAGCGGCCGGGCGTGTTCGTCCCGATCAGCCCGCACCACCACGCGGACGACGAGGCGGCTCCCGCCCCGGCCGCGACCCCGACGGAGGCCTGACCATGTTCGTGCTGGTGGTCGGGGGCGGCAAGGTCGGGTACTACCTGACCAAGGAGCTGATCGAGTCGGGCCACGAGGTGGCCCTGATGGAGAAGGATCGCGGACGTGCGGACCAGATCTCGGACGAGATCGGGTCGGTCGTCATCTCGCAGGACGGCTGCGAGGGCAAGTACCTGCGCGAGGCCGGCGCGAACCGCGCCGACATCGTTGCGGCGGTCACCGGCGACGACGAGGACAACCTCGTCATCTGCCAGATGGCGAAGCACCACTTCGACGTGCCGCGCACCATCGCCCGCGTCAACAACCCCAAGAACGAGCGCCTGTTCCGGCACCTGGGCGTGGACGAGATCATCAGCCCCACGCGGATGATCCTCGGCTCCATCGAACAGGACATCCCGGTCCACGAGCTGCTCCACCTCGCGGCGCTCGGCGTCGGCGAGCTCGAGATCATCGAGGCCCATCTCCAGCCGGGCTCGCCCGCCATCGGACGGGTCGCGCTCGACCTCACGGTGCCCCAGGGCTGCTCGCTGTTCGGCGTCATCCGTGAGGGCATCCCGACGCCGCTCCGGACCGACACCGTGCTCCAGGCGGGCGACAAGGTCATCGCGATCGGGCGACCGGACTGCGAGGTCCACCTGCGGGAGCAGCTCATCGGGGCGCCGGACGAGGAGTAGCGGCGGGGCTCGGTCCGAGGCCGTGGACTCGGTGCGCGGCCGGGGCTCGGTGCGCGGCCGGGGCTCGGTGCGCGGCCGTGACTCAGCAGTGAGTCAAATCGGCGTCTCCCGCGGACAGATCGACGCGCGAAGTGCCACTTCGCCTGCATGTCCACGCGTAGCGAGGGCAGATCTGACTCACCCGTGAGTCACCGGCGCGGGGGCGCGTGTCCGGCTGCGGACCTGCGTTCGGCCGCGCACTCGTGCCCGGCCGGGGAGTCGTGTCCCCGCGGACTCGTGCCCGGCCGGGGGACTCGGTCCGCGGCCGCGACTCAGCAGTGAGTCAAATCGGCGCCTCCCACGCACAGATCGACGCGCGAAGTGCCACTTCGCCTGCATGTCCACGCGTGGCGAGAGCAGATCTGACTCACACGTGAGTCACCGGCGGGAAGCGGAAGCGCGGGGCGCGGGGCGCGGGGCGATGGGCGGGATCGGGCGCGGGGGCAGAGGGCGGGATCCGGCGCGATGGGCTGGATCCGGCGGATTCGGCGGGACACGGGGTGAGACGCAGGGCGATCGGCCCCACAGCATCGAGATGCGCAACGCAGATCAGCGTCAGTTGGTGATGGTCACCCGCAGCGTCGTCTCCATGGAGTGGCTGCCGCCGGTGCAGCCTTCACCCTCCGTGAAGACGGCCAGCGCGGACACATCCCACGTGCCCGCCGGAAGCTCGACATCGGGGGCAACCAGGAACGAGTGGAGCCAGGCCGTGTCCGGGTCGCCGTCGGAGGCCGCGCCGGACTTCCCGAGGGGTTGGCTGATCGGTGTCCCCGGCCCCAGCGTGTGCGTCGCGCAGTCGGCGGTCCAGACGGGATGGACCTTGCGCGTGCCGCCCACCTCGGCGTAGGCGAAGTTGAGGACGCTGCCCGACCCGTAGATGGTCGTTGGCGCGGGCCCGTCGAACGACAGGATCACGCTCCCCTGGATCGGTTCGCCGGCCTTCCAGTCAAGCCGTGAGA
>JAICUV010000394.1 GCA_025935655.1 Chloroflexota bacterium
AAGTAGGCCCCGGGGCGGTCCGGGCGCGTCCCGCCGAGCACCAGCTCCGCCTTCGCCTCGAGGGCCCGGTTGACCATCCCCTCGACCTTGTCGGCCTGCGCCTGCGCGATCAGCGAGCCCATGTCGAGGTCGTCGGCATCGGCCGGGTTGCCCCACTTGATGCTCTTCACCTGGTCCGACAGCGCCGAGACGAACTTGTCGTACACGCCCGGACCCACGATCACGCGGCACGCAGCGGTGCAGTCCTGGCCCGCGTTCCAGTAGCTGGCGCTCTTGAGGATCTCGGCGGCGAGCTCCACGTCCGCGTCGTCGAACACGATCACCGGGGCCTTGCCGCCCAGCTCCAGGTGGAGCCGCTTGACGGTGCCCGCGGCGACCTCGGCGATGTGCTTGCCGGTCACGGTGTCGCCCGTGATCGAGACCATCCGCACCTTGGGGTGCGAGACGAGCATGTCGCCCATCGCGCTGCCGGAGCCGGACACGACGTTGAGCACGCCCGCCGGGAGCGCGTCGGCGACCAGCTCGGCGAAGCGGAGCGCGGACAGCGGCGTCCGGGCGGACGGCTTGAGCACGCACGTGTTGCCCGTGGCGAGCGCGGGCCCGAGCTTCCAGGCCGCCATGTACAGCGGGTAGTTCCAGGGCGCGATGCTCGCGACGACGCCGACGGGGTCCCGCCGGATCATCGACGTGTGGCCCTCGAGGTACTCGGTGACCGCGAGGCCTTCCATGACCCGGCAGGCGCCGGCGAAGAAGCGGAACAGGTCGGAGCTCACGGCCATCTCGTCGATGGCGGCGCCGGTCGGCTTGCCGGTCTGGCTGGACTCGAGGCGCCCGAGCTCGTCCGCGTTCGCGTCGAGGATGTCGGCGATCTTGAGCAGTGCGAGGCTGCGCGTCTGCGGCGTCGTGAGGCTCCAGGTCTCGAAGGCGGCCTCGGCCGCGTCGACCGCCCGGTCGACGTCCGCCTGGCCCGACGCCGGCACGTGCGCGACCACGGTTCCGTCGGCCGGGTTCTCGACCGCGAGCGTCTCCCCCGACGCGGCGTCGACCCACTGGCCGCCGATGAACTGCTGGTACGTCTTGGTCCGATCGAGGGTCTCGGTCACGGAAGCCTCCATCGCGCGCGGACAGGCGCGCATACCGCGATTCCGGATGTACGCCGCGATTGTGCCCCTGCCGCCGCCCGGAGACCAGCGCAATCCGCCCCGTGGGACGCGGCTCGTTCCATCGGACGCGGACGTCGGCCGCGCCCGTGGCTACCATCCGGGCACGCAGGTGGGGAGGGACGCGCGTGGACGAGGGGCGGCGGTGGCCGGGCGAGCTGCTCGGGCTGCTCATGCTCGCGGGACTCGTGGTCGTGTCGGTGAACGCGGTCACGATGACGCTCTCGTACCAGGACGACGTCCTGGTACGTCCGGCACCGCCTATCGGCACATGGTCCGCGCCCGAGTGGCCGGAGATGGTGCGCTATGCGCTCGCCCGGCTTGGCATCGCGATGGCCCTTGCGGTGGTGCCACTCCTGCTGCTTCGCCGGCTGGGACGCGACGCCGGGGTCACGACGGACCGGTTGCTGCTCGCCTCCACGACGAGCCTGCTGCTGATCGGGATCTTCGCCGGACGCCTGCAGGAAGCCGGCTGGATGCTCCTGGGCATGACCCCGGACGAGGAGCTGGGCAACACGCCCGGAGCAACGCTGACGCCCCTCGTGGAGGAGGCCCTCAAGCTCCTGGCGGTGGCGGTCGCGCTTCGGCTCGGATCACCGCGGTCCGGGACGAGGACGGGCCTGCTCCTCGGGGCCGCGGCGGGGATCGGCATGACCGTCGGGGAGACCGTCCAGTACGCGACGCTGGCGCGGCTGCCGAGCTCCGACGAGA
>JAICUV010000326.1 GCA_025935655.1 Chloroflexota bacterium
CGGCCGGCCGCATCGTCGACGCCCGGCCGCTACCCAACCCGTGACCATCGGGTGCTGCACGGGGGTGGTGCATCGTGGCAGCATCCGCCAATGGAAGCGCAGTCCCGCCGCGACGCGCTCTCCCGCTTCGCGGCCTTCGACGACCTGGTCGACACGTATCGGAGGACACGCGCCGCGCTCGTTGCCGTCGCGCACGAGCGGGCCGGCGACGGGGAGCTGGTCCGCGAGATCATCGCGACGGAGAGCCTCCCGCACGTCGACGCCGTCTGGGACGGTCTGGTGACCCTCGCCCGGGCGGGCCAGTTCACACCCGCGGAGCTCCGGGACCTCGTCCGCCGGGCGGCGATCATCGAACCGCCGCACGGGAGCGGGCCGGACGCGGTGGCGGCCGCCGCGGAGGCGCGGGCGGTCCACCCCGGGGTCCGGCCGGCCGATGCGGGCCACCTGCTCGCGGCGGCGCATGCCCGGATCGTGTTCTCGGTCCTTCCCACGCTCCCCGCGGCGGCGGTCGCGTGGCCGCGCGTCCACCGGACCTACGCGGACATCGCGCGGCCGAGGACGGAGGCCGAGCTCCTGGCGCGCGTCGAGGAGCTCGCCCAGGTGCTGTGGCGGGTTGCGGAAGGCCACCCGCGCCACGACGAGCCGCTCCGTCGCGCGCTCGCGTTCTACGAGGCCGGGTCGCGGCTGTCGATGGCGGGCGGGTTCACGGCGGCCTGACGCGTGGATCGGCATGCCGCCCTCGGTCGCTTGACGCCCTCGATCGGCGCGGCCTAGACTCCCGCCCACATCACGAACACGGGCGTTGATCGGGACGAGTACCCGTCGACCACCCTTCCAGAGACCCGGCGGCTGGTGCGAGCCGGGAGGGCGGCGGCGGCGAATGGACCCGGGAGCCTCCGGACCGAACGCGGGGCGAACCGCACGGCGCGCGAGCGACCGGCGGGGAGCGGACGACCAGTAGGCTCCGGCGCAGGGCGCCAGCGATACAGGGCAGCGCCGATCGATCACCGGGCAACCGGCGCCGATCCGTCGGTCAGAGCGCGGCAACTCGCCGAACGTGGGTGGCACCGCGGAAGGTCACGACCTTTCGTCCCGGAAGAGACGATCAGGTCGTTTTCCATTTCCTGGGGACCACACCCATGACGGACCCGCTGAGCATCACCGAAGTCCGGCGCCTCGCCGGCGCCGCCGACACGATCCTCCTCCGCGCGACGCGTACGGCGGACCTGGAGACGCCGATCGGCGCCTTCCTCCGGCTGGAGGATGGCGTGACGCCCGCCTACCTGCTCGAGTCCGTCGAGGGCGGGGAGCGCCTCGGGCGATACAGCTTCCTGGGCGTCGGGCCGCGCCGGCTGCTCGAGGTGCGCGACGGCAAGGCGTTCACGACGACCCGGCCCGTCGGCGTGACCGAGTACGCCCCGGACCTGCCGGTCACGGTCAGTGACGCGGCGGACCCGCTCGACGCGCTGCGCGCGTTCGTCCCCAGGCGGCGCGTCCTCCCCAGCGAGGGCATGCCCCGGTTCACCGGCGGCGCGGTCGGCGCGCTGAGCTACGACGCGATCAGCACCTTCGAGCCGAGCGTCCCGCTGCCGGACAGGGACCCGGTCGGGGTCCCGCTCGCGAGCTGGATCGAGACCGACCTCGTGCTCGTGTTCGACCACCTCACGCACCAGCTGAGCGCGATCGCCTCGCTCCACACGGAGGCCCCGGACCTCGAGGGCCGCTACCGGATCGCCGAGCGCGCGATCTTCGAGGCCCTCGAGCGGACCGCCCGACCCAGCCAGGCCGAGATGTCGGCGGCATTCGGGCGATCGGGCGCCGCCGACGGCGACACGGCGCCGGCCCGCCTCGGCCAGATCGAGACGAGCCTCGGCCGCGACGAGTACATCCGCGCCGTCGAGAAGGCGAAGGACGCGATCGCCGCGGGCGAGGCGATCCAGGTCGTGCTCGCGCGCAGGCAGAGCTTCGACCTGCCGGCCGGCCCCGAGGGCGCCCCGATCGACGGCATCGGGCTCTACCGCGCGCTCCGGCGCGTCAACCCCAGCCCGTACCTGTTCTTCACCCGGACGCCCGGGATGGAGGTCGTGGGCGCCAGCCCGGAGCTCCTCGTCCAGGTCGCGGGCGAGCGGCTGTCCACGCACCCCATCGCGGGGACGCGGCCTCGCGGCCAGACCCCCGCGGACGACGAGCGCCTCGCCGACGAGCTGCGCGGCGACCCCAAGGAGCGCGCGGAGCACGTGATGCTCGTGGACCTCGGGCGCAACGACCTCGGTCGCGTCGCGCGACCCGGGACCGTGACCACGAGCCAGTACATGGAGGTGGAGCGCTACAGCCACGTCCTCCACCTCGTGAGCCACGTCGAGGCGAAGCTGCGCACGGACCTCGACGCGCTCGACGCGCTGCGCGCGGTCTTCCCGGCGGGCACCCTCACCGGGGCCCCGAAGATCCGGGCGATGCAGCTGATCGCGGCGGCCGAGGGCGAGCGCCGCGGGCTGTATGGTGGGGCGGTGGGCTACCTCGGCTATGACGGCAACCTGGACACGGCGATCACGATCCGGTCGGCGGTGCTCAAGGGCGGCCAGGCGCACGTGCACACGGGCGCGGGGATCGTCGCCAGGAGCGTCCCGGAGTCCGAATTCGAGGAGACCGAGCACAAGGCCGCCGCCATGCGCCGGGCCATCGAGCTCGCGGCCGCGCCGGCCGCGCCGGGGACGTCCCGACCCGCGTCCGCGCCGCCCGGGGCGGAGGCCGCGCCGCGATGATCCTCATGATCGACAACTACGACTCGTTCACGTTCAACCTCGTGCAGGCCCTCCAGGCCGCGGGCGCGGACGTGCGCGTCGTGCGCAACGACAAGATCACGGTCGACGAGGTGGCCGCCCTCGCGGACGACCCGTCCGCCGACCTGCGGGGGATCGTCATCTCGCCGGGCCCGGGCGACCCGGAGGGCGCGGGGGTGTCCGTCGCGACCATCGCGGTGGCCGCCGAGCGGCGGATCCCGCTCCTGGGCGTCTGTCTCGGGATGCAGTCGATGGGCGCGGCGTACGGCGCCTCCATCGTGCGCGCCCCCACGCTCGTCCACGGCGAGGCGAGCGAGGTCGTGCACGACGGCACGGGTCTCATGGAGGGCATGCCCGAGACGTTCCCGGCCGCGCGCTACCACTCGCTGTGCGTGGACCCGGCGACGCTGCCCGCGGAGCTGTACGTGACGGCGACGAGCCCCGAGGACGGGGTCGTCATGGGCCTCCGCCACCGGTCGCTGCCGATCGAGGGCGTCCAGTTCCACCCGGAATCGGTGCTGACCCCCGACGGGCCGCACCTGCTGGCCAACTTCCTGCGCCTCGCGGGGGAGGGC
>JAICUV010000132.1 GCA_025935655.1 Chloroflexota bacterium
CGTTCTACTCGCTGTGCGAGCACCACCTGCTCCCGTTCTTCGGCGCCGCACACGTCGCCTACGTGCCCAACGGCCGGGTCATCGGGCTGTCCAAGATCCCGCGGGTGGTGGAGATGTACGCACGGCGGCTCCAGGTCCAGGAGCGGATGACCCAGCAGGTCGCGGACTTCCTGATGGAGCGGCTGGAGCCGCGGGGCGTGGGCGTCGTCCTCGAGGCGACCCACCTGTGCGCGGCCATGCGCGGCGTCCGCAAGCCGGGCACGACGATGACGACCGCAGCGGTCCTGGGCCTGTTCCGCCGCAACGACAAGACCCGCGCGGAGTTCTTCGCCCACATCGGCCGACCCGCCCCCGGCGCCTGACGCCGCCGCGCGCACCCTACAATCCCGCCATGACCGATCGACCGCTCAAGGTGCTGATCGCGAAGCCCGGCCTCGACGGCCACGATCGCGGGGCGAAGGTCCTGGCCCGTGGCCTGCGGGACGAGGGCTTCGAGGTCGTGTACACGGGCCTCCGCCAGACGCCCGAGATGATCGTGACCGCGGCGCTCCAGGAGGACGTGGACGTCGTGGGCCTGTCGATCCTGTCCGGCGCCCACATGACGCTCGTGCCGCGCGTGTGCACCCAGCTCCGCGAACGCGGGCTGGAGGACGTGCTGGTCACGGTCGGCGGGATCATCCCCGACGACGACATCGCGCCGCTCCAGGAGGCCGGGGTGGCGGCCGTGTTCGGGCCCGGGACGACGATCCGCGAGGTCGCCGACTTCATCCGCGCCAACGCCACGCCGCGCGAGTAGCGGCCGGATGGCCGAGCAAACGACCGCCGAGCGGGCCGCCGTCCTGTGCGACGCCGCGCGGTCGGGCGACCGGCGGGCGCTCGCGAGGCTCCTGACGGCCGTTGAGAACCACACCGAGGTCGCGGAACACGCGCTCCGGCGGCTCTACCCGCTCGCCGGCGGCGCGCACCTCGTCGGCATCACCGGGCCGCCCGGCGCCGGCAAGTCGACGCTCGTCGCCGCGCTCATCGAGGTGCTCCGGGCGGCGGGTCGCACGGTCGCGGTCGTCGCCGTGGACCCGTCCTCGCCGATCACCGGCGGCGCGCTCCTCGGCGACCGCGTGCGGATGCAGTCGTACGCGAGCGACGACGGCGTGTTCATCCGCTCGATGGCGTCGCGCGGACACGCGGGCGGGCTCGCGGCGACGTCCACGTCCGCAGCCACGGTGTTCGATGCCGCCGGCTTCGACATCGTGCTCCTCGAGACGGTGGGCACGGGCCAGAGCGAGGTCGAGGTGGCGGCCGCCGCGGACACGACCGTCGTCCTCGAGGCGCCCGAGATGGGCGACGAGGTCCAGGCGATCAAGGCCGGGCTGCTCGAGGTGGCCGACCTCGTCGTCGTCAACAAGGGCGACCGGCCGGGCGCACAACGAACCGCGGCCCAGCTGCGGGCGATGCTCGTGCCGTCCGTGGCGCGCGCCGACCGGGACCCCGACCGCCCGACGCCCAAGCGGCCGGAGGTCCTCGTCACGACCGCGATGACCGGGGAGGGGATCCCCGAGCTGCTGGTGGCGCTCGATCGGCACCGCGAGCAGACGCGGACCGGCGAGACACCGGCGGCACGGCTGTTCCGCGCCGAGGCCCAGGTCGCGGCCGTCCTTGCCCAGCGAGTGCGGGAACGGCTAGCGGCGCCGGCCCACCGGGCGACGACGCGCGCTGTGTACGATGCCGTGGCTCGCCACGAGCTCGACCCGTACGCCGCCACGGACCGGCTCCTGGCCCTCCTCGACGAGGGGCCGCCGGACCGCGGCTGACGGCCCACGAGCCCGCGGCCGCGAGCAGCGCCGGAGCCCACATGACGCGTCCCGAACATCCCGCGCCGGACCGCCTGTTCTCACCTGCATTCGCGGCCGTGTTCGCGGCCGCCCTCGTGTTCTTCGTCGCCGGTGGGATCGCCCTGCCGGTCGCGCCGAGGTTCGCGATGGGCCCGATCGGCGCGGACGCGCTCGGCTTCGGCATCGCGATGGGGATCTACAGCCTGGCCTCGCTGGTGGTCCGTCCTGCCGTCGGCTGGTCTGCCGACCGGTTCGGCCGCCGGCCGCTGCTCATCGGGGGCTCGGTGCTGACGGTGATCGCGTTCCTCCTGCACCTCGGGGCGTCGAGCCTGCCGCTGTTCACCGCGGCCCGGGCGCTCCTCGGGGTGGGGGAGGCGTGCTTCCTCGTCGCCGCGCTCGCCGCGGGCAGCGACCTGGCGCCCTCGCGGCGCACCGGGGAGGCGCTGAGCCTGCTGTCGCTCTCCATCTACCTCGGCGTGGCCGTCGGCCCGGTGATCGGCGAGCTGGTGCTCGGCTCGGGTGGCTACGCGGCCGTCTGGGCGACCGCCGCCGTCCTCACGGTCGTCGCCGCCGGCCTCGCGTGGCTGGCGCCCGAGACGCGGCCCGCGGCCCGCCCCGGGGCGGATGGCCCGCGCGGGCGCCTGTTCCACCAGGCGGGCATCTTCCCGGGCTTCCTGATCCTGTGCGGCACGTTCGGGATGGCCGGGTTCCTGACGTTCGTGCCGCTGCACGCGGTCGCGCTGGGGCTCGACGGCGCCGGCGTCGCCCTCGGCGTGTTCGGGATCGTGGTGATCCTGGTGCGCCTGTTCGGCGCCACGCTGCCCGACCGCATCGGCGCGATGCGCCTCACCGCCTTCGCCCTCGGCTGCTCCGCGGCCGGGTTGGCGCTCATCGGCCTGTTGCCCGGCCTGGCCGGGCTGCTCGTCGGGACCGCCGTGCTGGCCACGGGCGTCGCGCTGACGATGCCCGCCGTCCTCTCCTACGCGATCGGCGGCGCGAGTGCGGCGGAACGCGGGTCGGTCGTCGGGACCGCGAGCGTGTTCCTCGACATCGCCTTCGGCCTCGCGCCGGTCGCCCTGGCGCCGCTCGCGGCCGGCGCCGGCTACCCGGCGACGTTCATCGCATCGGCGGTGGTGGCGGCGGTCGGGGGCGTGGTGCTCGTGGTGCGGCGTGGATCGCTCGCCCCGGCGGCACAGGTTGCGCGGTAGGCTGGCGACCGGGGCCAGAGAGGAGCAGCCATGAGCATCGAGCGCGTCTTCGTCGCCGGCGCCGGCCTGATGGGCCACGGCATCGCCCAGGTGCACGCCGCGGTCGGCAAGGAGGTCACCGTCTACGAGCCGGACCTCGCGCGCGCCGAGGCCGGGATCGCGCGGATCGCGGGCAACCTGGAGCGCGCCGTCGCGAAGGGCAAGCTCAGCGCGGAGGAGCGGGAGTCGATCCTCGCCCGCCTCACCGGGACCGCGGACCTGGGCCAGGCTGCCGAGGCGGACCTCGTCGTGGAGGCCGTGTTCGAGGACGTGGACGTCAAGACGCGGCTGTGGGCGGCGCTCGACGGGATCGCGCCGACGGGGGCGATCTTCGCCTCCAACACCTCGTCGATCGCCATCGACAGGCTGGCCGCGTCCGTGTCCGAGGCGCGGCAAGGCCGGTTCGTCGGGATGCACTTCTTCAGCCCCGTCCCCGTGATGCCGCTGATCGAGCTCATCCGCGGCGCCACGACGACCGACGACACCGAGGCGGCGATCCGCGGACTCGCCACGGAGCTCGGCAAGCAGGTCATCGTCTCGGCGGACCGGCCGGGGTTCATCGTCAACCGCATCCTCATGCCGTTCCTCGCCGAGGCGATGCGCGCGTACGAGGAGGGCCTGGGCACGGCCGAGGACATCGACACGGGCGCAAAGGTGGGGCTCAACCACCCCATGGGCCCGCTCGAGCTCGCCGACTTCATCGGGCTCGACGTCTGCCTCGGGATCATGCGCGTGCTCGAGGAGGGGTTCGGGCAGCCGCAGTTCGCGCCGCCGGCGGTGCTCGTGGACCTCGTCGAGGCGGGCCACCTGGGCCAGAAGACGGGCAAGGGGTTCCACACCTACCCGCGCTGAGGCCGGGTGTACATTCGGCCGATGGAGCAGCAGGCACCCGGACCCAACGGCAACGTCTATCTCGTCAGCGCGGCACGCACGCCGATCGGCAAGTTCGGGGGCGCGCTGTCGACGGTCCCCGCGACGGAGCTGGGTGCGGTCGCGATCCGCGCGGCCGTCGAGCGGTCCGGCCTCCCGTCAGATGCCCCGGTGGACGAGGTCATCATGGGCCAGGTCCTCCAGGGCGGCGCGGGCCAGGCCCCGGCGCGCCAGGCCCTCCTGGGCGCGGGCCTCGCCGACACGACCTCGGCCACGACGATCAACCGCGTCTGCGGCTCCGGCCTCAAGGCGATCATGTTCTCCGCGGCCTCGATCCGTGCCGGCGACGGCGAGCTGTACGTCGCGGGCGGCATGGAGTCCATGAACAACGCCCCGTTCCTGCTGCGCAAGGCGCGCTTCGGCTACCGGCTGGGCAACGGCACGCTGGAGGACAGCGCGGTGCTCGACGGGCTGTGGTGCGCGATCGAGGGGTGCCACATGGGCACCCACGCCGAGCGGGTCGCGATCCACGACCACGTCTCGCGCGAGGACCAGGACGCCTTCGCGTACGAGAGCCACCGGCGCGCCGTGGACGCCATCGACGCAGGGCGGTTCGACGACGAGATGGCCCCCGTGACCATCCGCGACGCCAAGGGCCGCGAGACGGTGGTCGCGGTGGACGAGAGCCCGCGGCGCGACACGACGCTGGAGGCGCTCGCCCGGCTGTCGCCGGTGTTCCCGCTCCCGGACGGAGCGGACCGCGGCGACGCGACGACCGGGACGGTGACGGCGGGAAACGCGCCCGGGATCACGGACGGCGCGGCGGCGACGGTCGTCGCCTCGGAGCGGGCGGTGGAGCGATACGGGCTCACCCCGCTCGCCCGGATCGTCGGCTACGCCCAGGCCGAGGTGGCGCCCAAGTGGCTGTTCCTCGCGCCCGTCACGGGCGTCCGCACCCTCGAGGCGAAGACGGGGCTGTCGCCGGACGCGTTCGACCTCATCGAGATCAACGAGGCGTTCGCCGCGCAGACGCTGGCCGACGGCCGCGAGCTGGGCTTCGACTGGTCGAAGGTGAACGTGAACGGCGGGGCGATCGCCCTCGGCCACCCGATCGGCGCCAGCGGTGCCCGCATCGTCGCGACGCTGCTCCACGAGCTGGCCCGCCGCAACGGCCGCTACGGGCTCGCGACGCTGTGCCTGGGCGGCGGTGGCTCCGTCGCGATGGCCTTCGAACGGGCCTGACAGGCGCAGCGGCACTGGCGCCCCGCGGTCGCGGTGCGAGACGATCGGCCATGGCTCCGCCGGTGATCCGGCGGGCCCGGATCACCACCGGGAGGCTGCCATGCCCGACGCGACGACCACGACGGAGACGACCCTCCACCTGACCACCGAAGAGCGCACGGTCGTGGCCGCGGCGCTGCGGCTCCTGCGCTCGATCCTGGGCAAGGAGGAGGCCGAGGAGCTTGCCGTGGTCAAGACGCTCCTGGACCGCCTGGGCGCGGGCGACGAACCACGCTGAGGCGAGCACGCTGAGCCGGCGCTCGCTCAGCCCTCGAGCGCCTCGTCGAGGCGCGCCTGGAGCCAGCCCTTGCCGACGCCGCAGCCGAGCGGGACGATGCCCTCGCGGCCCTCGCTCGTCGCCACGAGCCAGGCCACCTGCCAGGGCTGGAGGATGAACTCGCGCCCGTCGGCGGCCAGCAGGCGGCGTGCGGCATCGCGCACGGCCGGGGACACGGTCGGCCCGCCGGCGGCCGGCGAGGGGGCGGCCGGCTCGATGATGTCGATGGGGGAGGGGACGACGGGGTCGGGCATCAGGCGCACGGCCGCGGGACCGGTTTGACGGCCCGGCGCGGTGCCCGGAGTATGGCCGCAACCCGCCCGCCGCCGCACGCCCGAGGAGCCGCCGCCATGACCGAGGTCGCCGCCGACCCCACCACGTACCAGCTGTTCATCGCCGGTCGCTGGGTGGACGGCGTGGGTGGCGCCACGTTCGAGAGCGTCAACCCGGCGGACACGCGCGACGTCGTCGGCCGGTTCCAGGCGGGGACGCCCGCCGACGTCGCGATGGCGGTCCGCGCCGCGGACATGGCGAGCCCCGCGTGGAAGGCGACCCCGGCGCCGAAGCGCGGCGAGATCCTGTACCGCTTCGGCGCGCTCATGGCCCAGCACAAGGAGCGGCTGGCCCGGGCGATGACACGCGAGATGGGCAAGGTCCTCGCGGAGGCGCGGGGCGACGTCCAGGAGGGCATCGACATCGCCTTCCTCATGGCGGGCGAGGGACGCCGGATGTCCGGTGACACCGTCCCGTCCGAGCTGCCCGACAAGTGGGCGATGAGCATCCGCCAGCCGCTCGGGATCGCGGGCATCGTCACGCCCTGGAACTTCCCGATGGCGATCCCGTGCTGGAAGATGATGCCCGCGCTCGTGGCGGGCAACACCGTCGTGTTCAAGCCCAGCTCGGACGCGCCGCTGTGCGCGACGCTGCTCGTGGAGCTCATGGACGAGGCGGGCTTCCCGGCGGGCGTCGTCAACCTCGTGACGGGCGCGGGGGGTGACGTCGGGAACGCGATCATCGACAACCCGGACATCCGCGTGGTCTCGTTCACGGGAAGCTCCGAGACGGGCCGAGCCATCGGCGAGCGCGCCGGGCGCAGGCTCAAGCGCCTGAGCCTCGAGCTCGGCGGCAAGAACGCGGTGGTGGTGCTGAAGGACGCCGACCTCGACCTCGCGACGGACGGGATCCTGTGGTCCGCGTTCGGCACCACCGGGCAGCGCTGCACGGCCTGCTCCCGCGTCATCGTGGATCGCGCCGTCGCGGACGACCTGGTCGCCCGGCTGGAGGCGCGCACGCGGACGCTCAAGCTGGGCTCCGGCCTGGACGAGACGGTGGACGTCGGGCCGCTCGTCAACGCGCCGGCCGCGGCCAAGGTGGAGCGGTACGTGGAGACCGGGCGTCACGAGGGCGAGCTCGTCATCGGTGGCGCGCGCGCAACGGGCGGGGACCTCGCCCACGGCCACTTCTTCGCGCCGACGATCTTCCACGGCGTCGCGCCGATGGCGACGATCGCCCAGGAGGAGATCTTCGGGCCCGTGCTCTCGGTCATCCCGGTCGACGGCTACGACGAGGCGATGACGGCCGCCAACCAGGTCAAGTTCGGGCTGTCGGCGAGCGTGTTCACCCGCGATGTCAACACGGCTTTCCGGGCGATGCGCGACTTCGAGACCGGGATCGTGTACATCAACGCCGGCACGACGGGCGCCGAGACCCACCTGCCCTTCGGCGGCTGGAAGGACACCGGCAACGGCCATCGCGAGGCGGGCCACGTCGCGCTCGACACGTTCACGGAGTGGAAGGCGATCTACGTGGACTTCTCGGGCAAGCTCCAGCGCGCCCAGATCGACAACCAGTAGGCGGCTTTGGCGATCGGCGTCACCGGGCGGCACCGGTTGGGGCCGCGAGGCCGCAGTCGGGCGTGGTGCACAGCTCGAGCCCGAGCGATGCGAGCCCCTCGGCGAGCGGCGTGAACCCGATGCCACCGCCGAAGCTGCGGGAGGTCACGCCGGCCGGGATGCCGCGGACCAGGACGACGCTGCCCGAGTCTCCGCCGTCGACCTGCAGTGTCGACCTGACCATGCACGGGAAGTACGAGCCGTCCAGTGCGGGCGGCTGGAGGTTGTCGCCCTTCTCGGCCACGGTCCCGGTCCGATAGCGGTTCCGGCCGTCCATCTCGATCGGGTCGCCGATCGCGATGTCGGCGCAGGCCAGCGCCCGTGTGTCCGCTTCGAGGACCCGGTAGCCGCCGACGCCGAGGTCGATGACGTTGAGGTGGCCCCACGGGATCCGGTCGGGCGCGACGACCACGTAGTTCATGTCCGAGGCGTGGCAGGTGTGCCCGGCATACGGGCACGTCGCGTCCTGGGCGAGCGGCCCGACAGTGCCCTGTCCCGGGATGATCGTGCCCTCGCCGCCGCAGTGCGGGGACGAGGTGAGCACGACGACGTTCCCGCGGCGGGCGTAGACCCCGGCCGAGCAGTAGCCCGGGATCCGCTGGCCGGCGAGCACCGGCGGATCGTAGAGCGGCGTGGTGCGCCGCGGCGTGGTGAGCGTCGAGACGCCCCAGTACAGGCCGATCCCCACCAGCACCCCGAGGAGCACGACGATCAGGAGCCGACGTGCGCGAACGATCGAACTCGTCATCGGTGCCGGCGGGCCACATCGCATGGAACCATCCAAGGCGCGATCGCCGCGCACGTCAAGCCGCCGGACGTCCTGCCCCACGCGTCACGACGAGACGGCCGGGGCTACGCTTGGCCGGCGTCGCCGACGCGATGCGTGTCGGACGCATCGCCGACGCCCCTGAGGTGGACGTGGCCGAACCCGGGCTCCTGATCCGTACGGCGCGACCGGCGGACATCCCCGCGCTCGCGGAGATCTACCTGTCCCTGGCTCGCCACCACGCCGCGCTGGACCCCGTGGAGTACCGGGTCCCCGAACGCCAGGCCGTCCACGCCCGCTTCGCCGCCGAGCTCGAGGCAGCCGAAGAGGAGGACCTCCACGTCGTCGCCGAGGTCGATGGCGTCGTCGTGGGCCAGCTCGACGCGATCGGCGGCCGGCGGCGCTCGCCCGGCTCGATGCGGGTGCCGCGGGCGAGCGCGTCGATCGGCATCGCGGTGCTCGACGGCTGGCGCGGACGGGGGATCGGGTCCGCGCTCATGCGGGCGGCGGAGGACTGGGCCCGGGAACGCGGCCTCGACGTCCTCGAGCTCGAGGTGGCGACGCCCAACGAGGGCGGCCGCCGCCTCTACGAGCGCCTCGGCTACATCCGCACCGCGGAGACGATGGTCAAGCCCGTCCGCGACCGGTAGCGCAGGGCGCTGCCCGGCCAGGGCCCGCGATGGGTGTTGTGATGCCATCGAGACCCAGAAAGGGTGTTCCTGCAATGCCCGTTCGGGCATCATCGGCGCATGAGATGGTCACGAGGGCAGGTCCAGGACATCGAGGATCGCCGCGCGTCCGGCGGGGGCGGCGGCTTCAGCATGGGCGGCCTCGGCGGCGGGGGCGGAATCCCGATC
>JAICUV010000356.1 GCA_025935655.1 Chloroflexota bacterium
AACGCAGGCTGTCCTTGAACTCCTGGCTCGTGAGGTACTGCGAGTACGGGTCGTCCAGCGCGCCGATCATCCCCTTGATCGCGCCCTCGATCAGCGCCTTGCGATCGACGTCGCCGCCCGCGTAACGCTCGGTGACCGCGCGGTACGCGTCCCAGAACGGCTGGAAGGCCTCGGCCTCGCCGGACGGGGTGCCCGGGGTGAGCGCCGACTGGCGGCCCAGCGTCCAGCCCGAGACGAACAGCGCCGACCCGGCGAGCACGGCCACGATCGCGAGCGCGGCCACGAGCACCGACGGCCGCCGGCTCCCGGCCGCGGGCGCGATGGGCTCGGCGGGCGACACCGGCACCGGCTCGACCGGCGCCGGCTCGTCGGGCGCGTCGCCCTCCAGGCTGGAGGATTCGTCCGGGGCGGGCTCGCCCGTCATCGGATGAGATACGTGCGGACCGACAGCCAGGATCCCAGGACGCCGAGTCCCAGGCCGGTCCCCAGCACGAGGATCACGGTGTCCCGGCCCACGGAGCCCAGCTCCAGCGGCAGCACGTTGAAGAACCCGACCATCGCCTGGCCGAGCGGCTCCGATCCGAGATACAGGAGCCCGAGGGTGATCAGCGCCCCGAGCAGCCCCACGAGGGCGCCCTCGAACACGAACGGCCAGCGGATGAACGCGTCCGATGCGCCCACCAGGCGCATGATCTCGATCTCCTCCGCGCGCGCGACCACGGCCAGCCGGATCGTGTTCACGATGATGAACAGGACGATGAGGCCCACGATGCCGACCATCGCCACCCCGGCCGTGCGCACGAAGTCGGTGACGGTGAGGACCCGGTTCACGAGCGCCGTGATGTTGAGCACGTTGCGCACGATCGGGTCCTTGTCCAGCGCGGACGTCACGGTCTCCAGCTCCGAGGGGCTGGTGAGCTTGACGTTGATCGAGGCGTAGAGCGGGTTGGACTCGAGGTACTGCGTGAGGTCCTCGCGACCCTGCGCCGCCTGGGTCGCCTTGAACCGCTCCAGCGCCTGCTCGCGGGAGATGAACTCCACCGATGCCACCTGGGGCATCGCCTGGGTGTCCGCGATGAGCGTCTGCACCTGGTCGTCGGTGGCGGTCTGCTGGACGTAGGCCACGACCTCCACCTTCTGCTCGACGAACGAGAGGCTCGCGAGCAGGACGTTCTGGAGGATGAAGAACCCGGCCAGCAGCACGAGCATCAGGACCATCGTGAGCGTGGCGGCCATGCTCATCAGCGCGTTGCGCCAGAAGCCCTGCCACGCGCGGCGCATCGAGAACAGGACGAACGGGATCACGCCTGGTCAGTCCTCGCGGTGGTAGCCGGCGCCGGTCTCGTCCCGGATGATCCGGCCGTCCTCGAGCGCGATGACGCGCTTGCGCAGCGCGGTCACGACCTCGGCGTCGTGGGTCGCCATGAGGATCGTGACCCCCAGCTCGTTGATCCGGAGCAGCAGCTGGATGATCTCCCAGCTGATGACCGGGTCGAGGTTCCCGGTGGGCTCGTCGGCGATGATGATCCGCGGGTCGTGGACCAGCGCCCGCGCGATGGCCGTGCGCTGCTGTTCGCCGCCCGAGAGCTGGTCCGGCAGCTGCTGCGCCTGTCCCGTGAGCCCCACGAGCGCGAGCACGCGGTCCACGGCCGGCCGGATCTGGCGGCGCGGAGTGCCGGTCACCTCGAGCGCGAACGCGACGTTCTCCCACACGGTCTTGCGCGGCAGGAGCTTGAAGTCCTGGAACACGATCCCGATCTTGCGCCGGATCTTCGGCACCTGGCGGCGCTTGATCCGGGCGAGGTCGAAGCCGTCGATCACGACGACGCCCTCGGTCGCCAGCTCGTCCCGGATGAGCAGCTTCATGAGCGTGGACTTGCCCGCCCCGGACGGCCCCACGAGGAACACGAAGTCGCCCTCGGGGACGATGACGTCCACGTCCTTGAGCGCCTCCTTGCCGTTCGGATAGCGCTTGGTCACGTCGTGCAGGACGACGACGGCGTGGTCGGGCCGGTTCGCCCGCGCGCGCCCCGTGAGCCGGTCGAACAGCGACGGGGGGACCAGGGGGGAGGGGGACGCGCTCGGCTGGACGGTCATCGGAACGCGATGCAGGGAGCCACGATCCACGGAGGCTAGCATCGCTCCGCCGACCCTGCCCGCCGGGCCACGGATCGGTGACCGGCCGGGGAGCTCAGACGACCGCCAGCGAGATGGGCAGGTAGCGCTCGAACGGGTGGTCGGCCCGCGACCAGCAGATCAACCCCGGGAAGCCGTCGAATCGCAGGCCGGCGTCCAGGAGGGCACGGGTCACGACGGCCGCGGTGCCCGGGACCCACAGCGCCACCGGCCCGAGCGCCGGCGTCTCCCGCACCGCGACCCCGATGAGCGCCGGGTGGAGCGCCGGGTCGAGGGCGAGCAGCGGCCCCATCCGCCCGATCCCGGAGCCGTAGACGTAGCCCAGCGGGCGCGCGTCGGCCCGGTCGCGCACGAGGAAGCCCACCCGGCCCTCGCGGCGCAGGAATGCGTGGTCGGCGGGGTGGGCGCTGCCGATCACCTCCCGGTCGAGGTCGTCGAGGATCGCCTGGAGACGACGCTCGCCGTCGGGCTCCGTGCCGGCGACGGTCTCGAAGGCGAGCGCCTCGAGCGTGCCGGGAAGCTGCGGCACGGCGGACCAGCGCCGGACCTCGCCGAACAGGCGCCAGATCGGGATCCGGGGAACCATCCCACGCCG
>JAICUV010000279.1 GCA_025935655.1 Chloroflexota bacterium
CGCCGCGAGATGCTCCGCGAGCATGGCCTCGCCGGCCGGGCGTTCCCCAAGGTGCAGGCGAACACCGTGGCCGCGTTCGCGCTCAACGACTACGAGTGGATCCTGGCCCTCGAGGCGGACGACCTCCACGACCTCGTGGACCTCATGCGCGACCTGCGATCGACGGCCGCGCGGCGGCACGTGCGCGAGGAGATCCCGTTCCACACGGGCAGGCGGATCGACGCGGCCGGGGTCGTCGAGATCCTCCGTTGAGCGGGTACGACGCCCTGCTCCTGGTCTCGTTCGGCGGGCCGGAGGGGCCGGACGACGTGATGCCGTTCCTCGAGAACGTGACCCGGGGCCGGGGGATCCCGCGGGAGCGGCTCGAGGCCGTGTCGCACCACTACCTCGCGCTGGACGGGGTCAGCCCCATCAACGCGCAGAACCGGGCGCTGCTCGACGCGCTGCGGCCGGCGCTCGCGGCCCGCGGGATCGACCTGCCCGTGTACTGGGGCAACCGCAACTGGGATCCGTTCCTCGAGCCGGAGCTGCGGCGGATCCACGCGGACGGGCATCGGCGGGTCCTGGCGATCGCGACGAGCGCCTACGCCTCGTACTCCGGCTGCCGGCAGTACCGGGAGGACCTCGGCGGGGCGCTGGTCGAGTCCGGGCTGGCCGACGAGCTGGTCGTCGACAAGGTGCGGCACTACTTCGACCACCCGGGGTTCGTCGGGCCGTTCGCGGATGGCGTCGCGGCCGCCCTCGCGACGCTGGCCGGCGAGGACGTGCCGGGCTCTGCGATCCGGCTGCTGTTCACGACGCACTCGATCCCGACCTCGATGGCCGCGGCCTCGGGCCCGCCCGGGCGATTCGACGCGGACGGGGCATACGTCGCCCAGCACCTCGCGGCGATCGAGGCCGTCGTCGCGACCGTCCGGGCCCGCGGCATCGAGGTGCCCCCGTGGGAGCTCGTGTACCAGTCGCGCAGCGGGTCGCCGCACGTCCCGTGGCTGGAGCCGGACATCAACGACGCGCTGCGCGCCGCGGCGGAGGGCGGGATGCGCGCCGTCGTCGTCGTGCCGATCGGATTCGTGAGCGACCACGTGGAGGTCGTCTGGGACCTGGACCACGAGGCACGCGAGACGTGCGAGGCGCTCGGCGTGCGGATGCTGCGCGTCGCGACGCCGGGGACGCACCCCGCCTTCGTGGAGGGCATCGTGGACCTCGTCGCGGAGCGGGTGGCCGGCGGCCCGGTAGAGGCGCTCAGCCCGCTCGGTCCGTGGCCCGCGGTCTGCGCCCGGGGCTGCTGCGCGAACCCTCGTGGGATGGCGCTGCCGGCGGTCGCCGGGGAGGACTGGCCGGCCGTCCTGGAGTGACGGGCCGCGGGTGACGGCCCGCGCGTCGCACGGAGCGGGTGCGCGGCGTCCTGAGGCCGTGGATCGTGGGGCATCGAGCGGGAGCAGACGGGACCTGGTGGGGATCGTCGCGCTCGTGGCGCTGGCCGCGCTGACCCTCGCGGTCACGTTCCTCGTCGTCACGCCTCGCATCGGCAACCTGGTTGCCGGGGCCCACGGGATCCACGATGCGGATGCCCTCGCGGCGCACATCCGGCTGTGCGGGCGCTCGTGGTCGAAGGACGACCTCATGCGCAGGCGCTCGTCGTCCGAGATCAGGGAGCAGCTGGGGGTCGAGCCGGTCATCGTGGATCCCGGTCCGTTCGCGGTCTGCCCGGCCGGCCCCTGCACGGACGTCGCACAGGCAGCCGCGTGCCATACCGTGATCTGGGTCCGCGTCGGCGAGGATGCGTACATCGGCTACGAGCTCCAGGGCGGACCGTAGCCGGCCCGGCCCCGCGAGGCGGCGCGTGCCGCGCGGTCGAGGCTCGCGCGGCTCGGCCATTTCGAGGCTCCCGCGGCTCGGCCGTTCGAGGCTCGCGCGGCTCGGCCGTTCCCAGGCTCGCGCGGCTCACTCGCTATTCCGCCCGCGACTCTACGGTTCCGTCACGGAACGAATCATGCGGCCAGCGACTCGATCGGTCCGCGAATGGGCCTCCCGAAGGAACAGGGCCATGCCAGCCGCGACTGAACCGTTCCGCCGCGGAACCGTAGAGTCGGCCGCCGAATAACGCGAGCAGGCGCCGGGCCGGCGGGACCGGGACGAGCCGACGCCCCGGCGCTGCACCCAACCGCTCACTCCCCTACTCCCCGCCGGGCGCCTCCCGCAGGACCACCGCATCGGCGCGCCGCCACAGCTCGGCCGCGAGCAGCTCCCCGACTGCGGGCTCCACGAGCGCGCGGATCGCCGGGTCGTCGAGGGCCGCGTCGGGCAGCGGCACGTGGAGGTCGGCGTCGGGATGCGCCGGGCCGACCGCCACGACGCGACCCGCCCGGGCATGGATCGTCGCGATGGTCTCGCCGTCGGCCGCCGAACCCGTGAGCAGCAGGGCCGTGTCGCCCGGGAACAGCGTGTACAGGCCGACGTGCAGCCAGTCGCCGGCGTCCCAGGCGCTCGCCGCGATCCGCGGCGCCTCTCGCAGCATCAGCGCCGCCTGCTCGACGATGCCGATGCGCGACCCTTCGCCGAGGACGTGGATCTCGCGACCCGTGTCCAGGAGGTCGACGGCGTCCCCGAGCCACGCCGCCCGGTCCTGGAGCAGCTGGCCGAGCGCGGGCACCGCCGCCGCGATCCCGGTCCCGGCGAGCGCCGGGTTCTCGGCGCCGATGAGCATGGACAGCGCCGCGACTGTCGAGCGGTACGAGAGCGACGCGATGCCCGACGCCTCGGCCCGGTGTGCGACGAGCGGCAGCACGGCGTCGGCGCCCGCCGCGAGCGGCGAATCGGGACGAGCCGTGAGCCCGAGGACGAACGACACGCCCCGGTGATGGGCGGCAGCGGCCACTACCTCGGGCGTGCGGCCCGAGTTCGAGATGGCGATGCACAGGGTGTCATCACGAGGTGGCGACCACGCCGACGCGGAGGCGAGCTCCGCGACCGCGTCCCGGCCGGCTGCCCGCAGGAGCGTGGCCGCGTCCAGCGCCGCGAACCGCGACGAGCCCATGCCGCTGAAGCGCCAGCGTGGCCGTGCCAGGACCTCGGCGGGCAGCTCGCCGATCGCCCGGCCGTGGGCGTCCAGCACGCGTGCCAGCTCGTCCGGTCCGGCCTCGATGTCCGCGACGAACGCCTCGAGCCGGTCGGGAACGCCGGCGACATCCGTGTCCATCACGCCTCCCCGTGCGCCAGCAGCCAGCGCATCCCCTCGCGCGGCGCCCACAGCCACGACGGGAGCACGGTCGCCGCGTACACGAACTCGTACGACTCCTTGGCGACCTCGAACGCGTCCAGCAGGTCGAGATCCACGGTGAACGGCGAGCCGGCGCCACGGATCCCGGCGACGTACGCCGCGAGGAACCGCTCGCGGGCCCGCTCGATCCATGCGTCGATGTCCAGCCCGGGTCGCTCGAGCCGGCCGCCGGCCTCGATGGCGCGCCGCTCCGCCCGTCGCCGTGCGGACCGGGCGACGTGGTCCAGGCTGCGGAGCAGCGACGCGACGTCGCGCAGCGGCGAATCGAGACGGCGTCGGTCCTCGATCGGCCGCAGCGGCTCGCCCTCGAAGTCGATCACCCGGTACCCGTCCTCGGCAACGAGGACCTGCCCGAGGTGGAGGTCGGCGTGGATGCGCATGACGAACGGCGTCGTCGCCACGGCCTCGAAGCGCGAGACGCGCGCGGCGATCGCCGACGCCTCGGCGCGCAGCTCCTCGGCCGCCTCCCGATCGACGGCCGCGACGGCCGGCAGCGCGAGGTTGAGCTGGCGGTGCGCGTCCATCCGCCAGGCATGGAGCTCGTCCCGGGTCGCCTCCCGGGGGGCGAGGTCCGGGGCGTCGGGCGGCGGGGCCGCGAGGGCGGCGTGGAGGCCTGCCGTGAGCGTGCCCAGGTCGGCGGCCACCTCCGTCGCCCATTCGAGGCTCGCGGACCCCGGGGCGGCCACGAGCTCCGCGAGGAACTCGGCGGTCTGCTCGTACGCGTCGGCGGCCCCGGCCACGAACTCCTGGAGCATCGCGACAGTGGAGACGCCGGCGTCGCGCGTCACGACCTCCGCGTAGCCCGCGAGCCGCGGCACGCCCGGGAACCCGGCCTCCTCGGACAGGAAGGCGGTCAGCTCCAGGTCGGGGTTGAGGCCGGGCTGGATGCGGCGGTAGCCCTTCAGCAGCAGGCGGTCGCCCAGCACCACCGAGGTGTTGGACTGGTCGCGGCCGAGCGCGGTCTCC
>JAICUV010000321.1 GCA_025935655.1 Chloroflexota bacterium
CAGAACATCATGGTCCTCTCGCCCGCCAACGACGGCTCGGGCTACCCCGTCAAGCCCAACCCGCGCCTGCCCACCGAGCGGGACGTGTCCGGGATCACGGACCTCCTCATCGACGGCGACATCTACGTCGCGGAGAACGGCGCGGTGTCCCGGGTCATCCCCGCGTCCGGGTGGGATGCGACGCCGCCGGACGACACCTCCGTCCGACCCGATCCGCGGTACACGATGATCTCGTCGCCGGACCGCCCGGACGGGTCGTCGAGCCGGCGCAACGGCATCCTGTACGCCTTCGATGCCCAGAACCACCGCGTGGTCGCCTTCAACAAGTCGAACGGCAAGTTCATCGAGCAGTACCGGCCCGCCGGCGACGCGAGCGCCTGGGACGACCTCCAGGGCATGGTCGTCCTGCCGGCCCCGGACGCTGAGGCGCCGTCGACGATGTGGTGGATCACGTCGACGGGCCTCCACAGCTCGCTGCTCGAGGCCCTCAGCGAAGGGCCGTCGCCGGAGCCCGGGGCCAGCGACGGAGCGACCCCGCCATCGGACGCCAGCGCGAAGCCGGACACCACCTCCACACCGTGACCACGGTGGTCGCGGCCGCCCGCCGGTGATCCCGCTCCGCGACGCGAACCCGACGCGACGGACGCCGGTCGTCACCCTCGCAATCATCGTCGCGTGCTTCGGGGCGTTCGGCGTGGAGCTGTTCGCCCTCGCCACCGGCGGCGAGAACGCGCTCGTGGACCTCATCGAGCAGCTCGGCACGATCCCGGCGGAGCTCAGCGCCGCGGTCAAGGCGGGCGACATCGTCTCGGAGCCGGTCCTCGACGTGTTCACCAGCATGTTCCTGCACGCCGGCTGGCTGCATCTCCTGGGCAACATGCTCTACCTGTGGATCTTCGGCAACAACGTCGAGGACCGGATGGGCCGCGTGCTGTTCCTGCTGTTCTATCTCGCGGGCGGGGTCGCGGCCGTCACCGCCCAGACGCTCATCGATCCGACCTCCACCGACCCGATGATCGGGGCGTCGGGCGCGATCGCGGCCATCCTCGGCGCGTACCTCGTCCTGTTCCCCGGCGCCAGGATCCAGTCGCTCGTGGTCCTGGGCTTCTTCTACCAGCTGATCGCGGTCCCGGCGGCGATCGTGCTCGGCTTCTGGTTCGTGCTCCAGATCATCGACGGGCTGGGATCGCTGGGGGCGTCCAACGCGATCGAGAGCAACGTCGCGTTCTTCGCCCACATCGGCGGGTTCGTGGCCGGGGCGATCGTCGCCCTCCCGTTCCGCCTGCGCGACCGGCGGTCCGTGGGATAATCCACGCATGGCCGAAGACGGTGCCACCGAGATCGAGATGATCGTCGACAGCGTGCGCGTCCACATGCGCACGGGGCGCCACGTGCTGGTCCTGCGGGAGGCGGATCGCGGCCGGCTGCTGATGATCTGGGTCGGCGTGAACGAGGCCAACGCCATCGCGATGAAGCTCCAGGGCGTGACACCGGAGCGGCCGCTGACGCACGACCTCATGGTCAACGTGCTCGAGGCGATGCACGTCCGCGTGGAGCGGATCGTGGTCTCGGACCTCGCCGACGAGACGTTCCACGCACGGATCGTCCTCGTGGGTCCGGACGCCCGGCACGAGGTCGACGCCCGACCGTCGGACGCGATCGCCATCGGCGTGCGGCTGGGCTCCTCGATCTTCGCCACGGCCGACGTGCTCGACCGGGCGGCGACCTCCCCCGACGCCGAGGAGATCGAGGACGACGAGGGCGAGGACGGCCCGAAGCGCCTCTCCGCGGCGGCCCTCGAGGAGACCGGCGAGCCGATCGACGCCGCGCGCCTCGACATCTTCCGGGAGTTCGTGAACTCGCTGGACCTGGACCAGGACCAGCGCGGCGGCGGCTCCACGAGCTAGCCGCCCCGGCCGATCCTCGCGCGGGTTACCCGCCCAGGATCGGGCGGCCACGCTTCAGCGCCAGGTCGCGGTTCGCCCACAGCCGCAGGCGGAGCAGCCAGAAGTCCTTGACCGCACGCCCGATGACGCTGGGCCGGGCGCCCGTCGGGGAGCCGGCGGTCCGCGGGTAGTGGGGCACGCCGACCTCCACGATCGAGCGGCCCTTCCGGAGCGTCCGGATCAGCAGCTCGGCGGAGAAGAACGCGCCCCCGGACTCCACGCGGACGCCCTCGAGCGCCTCCCGCCGGAACAGCTTGGCCGCGCAGTCCACGTCCTTCACCCGCAGGCCGAAGAAGATCCGGTTGGCGAGCTTGTAGGTGCGCGCGTAGGCGATCCGGATGAACGGGTCCGCGCGCTTGATCCGGTAGCCCACGACGACGTCCGGGGCGTCGGGCTCCGCCATGCGGGCGGTCAGCCGGGCGAGGTCCGCGATCCGGAACTGGCGATCGCCGTCCGTGAAGCACAGCAGCTCGTAGCGCGAGGCCTCGAAGCCCGACCGGAGTGCGCCGCCGTAGCCGCGGTTGACCTCGTGATGGACGACCCGCACGACGTCCGGGTTGGCCGCCGCGAGCCGCTCTGCGATCGCGAGCGTGCCGTCCCGTGAGCCGTCGTCGACGGCGATGATCTCGAACGTGTCCGCGATCCGCGGCAGGGTCGCCAGCGCCTCCTCCACCAGCCCCTCGAGGTTGGCCTCCTCGTTGTGGGCGGGGAAGAAGTAGGAGAGACGCGGGACGCGCGCCGCGGCCGGGATCTCCTCCCCGGTCTGCGTCGCTGCGGTCATGGTGTCGACTCCCTGCGGCCCGTCACGTGGAACAGATTACCCGGACGACCGACAGGCTCGATCGTGTAGCGGTCCTCGAGCGCCTGCACCTCCGAGGCCTGCAGCCGGATGAGGTAGACCGGCCGCGTGTCGATGTTCGCCTCGATGACGTCGCTGAGCTCGCCCAGGTTCTCGTCCAGGCGGGTCCGGTCGTCGATGATCGTGATGTCGGGGCGGCGACCCTCCACGAGCTGTCCGTACCACATGGGCGTGGAGTACGACCACCACGAGATGACGACGGCGCCCGGGTCCATGGCGTCGAAGGCCGAATCCAGCCATTCCGCGGGCAGCGTGTTCGTGGACAGGTCCTGCTCCGACCAGCGGTCACGCAGCTCGACCGCGGTGGGCACGAGGAGCGCGATCCCGAGGACGGCCGACAGCGCGACCCGTGAGACGTCGACGCCCGCGACGGTGGGCCCCTCCTCGTCGTCGTCCCGCGGGCCGAGCACGCGGCGCACGATCTCCCCGCCGGTGACCGCGACCCACGACCAGGCGAAGAACAGCGGCCCGAGGTAGTAGCGATCGATGCGCGCGTTCGAGTAGGTGGCCGCGAACACGCAGGTGATCAGCACGGCAAGGCCGGAGTACAGCGCATACCGCGGCCGGGCGATGGCCGTGACGACGAACGCCACCGGGACCACGTACAGCAGCGGTCCGAGCTGCGCCCTCGCGAGGTCGACGAAGGCGGCGACCAGGGCG
>JAICUV010000307.1 GCA_025935655.1 Chloroflexota bacterium
GCGCTCGCTCGATGGAGTGGAAGCGGGTCATGCCGGCCGGGCGGCCGCTCGCGACGTCCACCTGGACGAACGGGATCTCGGTGCCGGCGGCCGCCGCGGCGAACGCCTGGGCCAGGTACGCATCGACCTCCGCCGGCGTCCTGACGAGATGACGGGTGAAGCGCCACAGGTCCTCGTCGAGCGCGACGTCGTGGATGCCCTCGCGATGCCCGTCCGCGAGCGGCTCGAGCCGCACGAGGCGGCCCGCCAGCGTCACGGCCGCGGGGTCGAAGGCCGGGCTCGTCCTGGCGAGCGGGCGCGGGTCGTCGTCCGGGGGTGCCATCGACGGAGTGTACGGGCACGGGCGGGCTAGACTCGGGGACGATCCACCCGACCCACCCGTTCTCCGGCGCCATGCGCGCCGGCGCCACCGACCGGAGGTGCCCGTGCCCGGCTTCGAGCTCGTCGTCGCCCGCTTCCTCGAGGAGCTGTTCGTCCTCCTGCCCAACGTCGCGACGCGGATCGGCGACCACCGCTACGACGACCGCTGGCCGGACTTCACGGAGGCGGGGCGCCGCGAGCGGCTCGCGTTCGCGGACCGCTGGGAGGCGGAGCTGCGCGCCATCGACGACGCGACGCTGGACGCCGGCGAGCGGATCGACCGCGACCTCCTCCTGGGCGAGCTCAGCGAGCTGCGGTTCCACGAGGCGGAGCTGCGGGAGCCGGCCTGGAACCCGCTGGCCTGGGTCTACACGATGGGCTCCGGGATCCACCCGCTGCTCGCCCGCGAGTTCGCGCCGCTCCAGGTGCGGCTCGCGTCGGTCGCCGGGCGGCTGGAGGGGATCCCGGCGGTCATCGCCGCGGCGCAGGCGGTGATGGGCACGCACCCGACCCGCCCGGTCTCGGGGTTCATGGCCGAGGTCGCCGCGAAGCGGATCGGCGGGGTCACGGCGCTGGCGGACGAGGCGGTCGCGGCCGGCGAGGCGGCGGCTGCCGCGGGCGACGCGGACGTCGCGGCCGTGCTGCCCAGGCTGCGCGCCGCCGCCGAGACGGCACGCGGGGCGCTGGACGCCATCGGCGCGCATCTCGTCTCGGACGTGGTTCCTGCCGCCGCCGGCAGCCCGCTCCTGGGCCGCGAGCTGTTCACGGCGAAGCTGCGCCACACGCTGCGTGACCCGGACGTGACCCCGGAGGAGATCCTCGGTCGCGCCGAGCGCGAGTTCGTCGCCATCCGCGCCGAGATGGTCCGGATCGCCAGGGACATCTGGAGCGACTGGGTCCCGGGCGAGCCGGCGCCGGACGACGACGGCGTCCTGGTCCGGCGCGTGCTCGACGCGACCTCGAACGAGCACCCGGCCGCGGACGAGCTCGTGCGCTGGTGCTACGCGGAGCTCGAGCGCGTTGAGCGGTTCTGCCGGGAGCAGGGGGTCATCGGACTCACCGATGACCCCCTGGTCATCGACTGGACGCCCGAGTTCCTCCGATCGTTCGGCGGCGCGATGCTGGACTCACCCGGCCCGCTCGACCACGGCCAGAAGGCGTTCTTCTCGATCACGCCCGTCCCCGAGGACTGGCCGGCGGACCAGCAGGAGTCGTACCTGCGCGAGATGAACACGCGCCAGATGCAGCTGCTCGTGATCCACGAGGCGGTCCCGGGCCACTATCTCCAGGGCGCGTACGCCAACCACGGCTCGTCGCTCGCGCGGCGCGTCTTCCCGTCGGGCGTGTTCGCCGAGGGCTGGGCCGTGTACGTCACGCAGGTGATGCTGGACCGCGGGTACTGCGCGGACGACGCCGCCCTGTGGCTCAACCACTGGAAGTTCTACCTGCGGTCGGTCGCGAACACGATCATCGACGTCCGGATCCACACCATGGGCATGACGACCGACGAGTGCGTCGACTTCCTCGTGGACCAGGCGTTCCAGGAGCGCGGCGAGGCCATCCACAAGGACGAGCGGGCCCGCCTCTCGTCCACGCAGCTGTCCACGTACTTCGCGGGCTCGCTCGGGATGTGGGACATCGAGCACGAGCTGCGGGTCCGGGCCGCGGTGGCCGCCGGGGCATCGGCCGATGCGGTGCCCGCGCCGCGCGTCGTGGGCGGCTATCCGGCCACGCCCGGCTTCGACGAGCGCGCCCACCTGGAGGCGGTGATCTCGCACGGTTCGCCGCCGATCCCGATCCTGCGTCGGATCATGCTCGGGGACGAGTAGCGCGGGCTCAGGCGGGGACTGCGAGTCAAGAAATGGGGCTGCAACCTGTCGGAGCGTGACTGCTGGTCCCCAGTGGGGCGTACGACTCGCGCAGATCGTCGAGATCGGCATCGCGATCGTGACTGCCATCGCCGTGCGTGACGGAAGGCGCCCGGATTCGTGCCTGAGGGTCCCCGCCGGCCGTCAGCCCGGCTTGAGCGCCATCAGCACCACCAGCACCGTGAGTGAGGTGAGCCTGACCGCCGCGAGCGCCTCGGGCCGGCGGGAGCCCGCGATTCGCGCGTGGAGCTCGGCGTCCTCGAGGCGCGGCGTCTTGTCCGTGCCCTCGAGGCCCTCACGCAACGGGTAGCAGAAGCCGGCTCCCATCGCCCACATCGCGATGAGGGTGACGACGACGACGGCGTACGACGCCAAGGCCCACGGCGCGAGCAGCAGCCCCGTCGAAGCCGCCGAGCCGAGCCCGCCGATTCCCAGCAGCAGGCCCAGGTACATCACCTGGTTTGCCGCGCGAGGACAGGCCGAGCAGCGCCGCGATCACGTCCCGGTTCTCGTCGCCGCGGACGCGGAACACGACCCATATCGAGACGGCGTGGCACAGCAGGAACACGACGAGGCCCAGGAGGTGCAGGACGACGAGCCATAGGTACATTGGCGGGCTCCCGTGCGACCGGTGGCGCCGCGATTGTGCGATGCCGTGGCAAGGGGCCGGGTCCGACTGCCGGCCGGAGGATTCGACTGACCGGCGCCGCGATGCTGCTCGGGAAGCGTCATCCGGGCCGGTTGCGGGCCGAAACGGCGCCTCCGATGGTCCGCACCCCGCCCGGCAGTCGGCGAACCGACAGTCGCGTGACGCGGGTGCCGCCTGGGGCACGGTGCGACCGGAGCCGCGGAGCCCGAGCCGCGCACGTCGACGCGCGATCAGCCCGTGCGGGGCGGGTCCAGCGGTCCGCGGGGGAGGCCGCTCGCTTTCGGCAGCCGAGGCGCGGGCGTCGCGGGCGACGACCCGGCGGCAGACGCTGACCCGGCAGCGGGCGATGACCCGGCCGCCGTCGCCGGTGCCGGGTCGACCCTGGCGAGCGCGGCCCGCAGCCCGTCGACCCGGTACCCGGACGCCTCGCCGGCCTCGGCCAGCGCCCGCGCGATGACGCTCCGCTCGACGGGTCGCACGGCCCGCTTGTCGGCGGGGGTCAGGACCCGCTCGAGGCGGTCCGACCAGGCGATCAGCTCGTCCCACGACTCGCGGTGGAACCACTCCACGCCGTCCCACGCGTTGATCCGCAGGAACCCGCGCACGACAGGGAGGGCGAGCCAGGTGTCGGCGAGGCGGGCGGGCCGCACGGTAGCGGGGCCGTCGATCGATGACGCGAGCGGCAGGTCCAGGAGCAGGTGAACGCGCTCCGAGGCCCACCACGCCGCCGCCTCGTCGAGCCCCCGGGCGCGCAACGCATCGACGACGACGTCGGCCAGGCGCAGCTCCTCGTACCAGGCGCGGCTCGTCGGGCCGACCGGCGCACCC
>JAICUV010000244.1 GCA_025935655.1 Chloroflexota bacterium
GTGACCGGCGACGCCGATCCCATGCATTGGCACGACCACTTCGAGGTCGCGCTGGTGCGCGAGGGGCGGGGCGTGTTCATGTTCGGGCGGCGCGCGCTCGAGGCCGAGCCGGGCGACGTGTTCCTGGTCGACAACTCGCAGCCGCACGTCGCGCTCGCGGATCGCGGCACGCCGCTGCGGCTCCTGCTCGTCCTGTTCCGCCCGGAGCTCATCGCCCCCGTCGGGTGTCGCGAGCTGGACCTCGGCTACCTCGCGCCGTTCCGGTTCGACGAGGGGACGTCGCCCCGGGTCCGCGGCGGGTCGCGGCTGGCGACGGAGATCGCGCGCGTGCTCCTGGGCATGGAGGACCTCGACGCCGACGGCTGCGCGCGGCCTGGACGAGCCACGGCCATCGACCCGGCCCGACGCCAGCTCCTGGACGCGAGCCTGCGGATGGTGCTCGCGCTCGCCTCGAGCGCTCCGGGCGTCGCGGCCACGCCCGAGGCGACGCGTGCGGCAGCCGACCGCCGGGAGCGCATCCGGCCCGTGCTCGCCTACGTGGACCGCCACTGCCGGGAGGGGATCACCCTCGACGACGTGGCGGCGGTGGCGCACGTCAGCCCGTCCCGCGTCCGCCACGTGTTCAAGGACGTGACCGGGGTGAGCTTCAAGGAGTACGTGACCCAGGTCCGCATGACGGAGGCCAAGCGCCTGCTGCTCGGCACCGAGCTGTCGGTGGCGGACGTGGCCGGGACCGTCAGCTACACGAACCTCCACCAGTTCTACAAGGTCTTCGCCCGCTCGTGTGGCATGTCCCCGGGCGAGTACCGCCGCTACTACACGCCGGCACGCGCGTGACAGGAGGACTCCATCCCGTGGCCATCGAGGCGCTCGCTCCCGCCGGGACCGGCGTGCGGATCCGTGAGGCGGTCGACGCCGACTGGGTCGACGCCGGGCGGATCTGCTACGAGGCATTCGCCACGCTCGCGGACCAGCACGGGTTTCCGCACGACTTCCCCAACGTCGCCGCGGCGTCGGAGCCGATCCGCTGGCTGATCAACCACCCGCGCGTGTTCGCCGTCGTCGCCGAGCGTGACGGGCGGGTCATCGGCTCCAACTTCCTCGACGAGCGCGGGACGATCTCCGCCATCGGGCCGATCAGCGTGGATCCCCACGCGCAGAACCGCCACGTGGGCCGGCTGCTGATGGACGCGGTGCTCGAGCGCGCGCACGCGCGGGAGGCGCCCGGCGTCCGGCTGCTCCAGATCGCGTACCACAACCGCTCGCTCGGGCTGTACGCGAAGCTCGGGATGGAGGTCCGCGGGGCATTCGCGGCGATGCACGGCGAGCCGATCCGACGCTCCTTCCCGGGCTACGACGTCCGTCCCGCGACGCCGGACGACGAGTACGCCTGCAACTCGCACTGCCTGCGGGTGCACGGGCACGCCCGCGCGGGCGAGGTCCGCGAGGCGATCGACGCGGGGAGCGCGCGGGTCGTGGAGCGGCTGGGACGGATCACGGGGTACACCACCCGGGTCGGGTACTTCTCGCACTCGGTCGCGGAGACGAACGACGACCTGCGGGCGCTCATCGCCGAGGCTGACGACTTCGGGACGCCGGGCTTCCTCGTGCCGCTCTCGAACAACGACCTGTTCCGGTGGTGCCTCGAGCAGGGCCTGCGGGTGTTCTTCGTCCTCAACCTGATGACGCTGGGGCTGTACCAGGAGCCCGAGGGCGCGTACATGCCGTCGGTGGGGTACTGATCGGCTGGTCGTCACGCCGCCGCGGCGTTCGCCCGGCGAGCGATCCGCGCGCCGGGTGCGCTCGGTTGTTCGGCAAGCGAACGGGCTGTGCGTTCAGGGCGCTCACACGCAACGGGTGGCTCGCCCAGCGGCATGCCGATGCGGCCGAGCGCACCGATCGTTCCCCCGGCGACTGAACGTGCACCCGCGCTGCGCCGCAGAGGCGTGCTCGCGCGGGTCGGGGTTGCTCGCTCGCTTGACGCGCTGCTCGCCCCGCGAGACGCGCCGCTCACCCCGCGGGGCGCGGCTGCTCGCCCAGCGGTCGTGCGCCCACCCGGCGCCACGGATCGCTCGCCCATCGGCCCGTTTGGGCGTTCGGGGCGCCGATGCGCCACCGTTCGCTCGCCTCCCGGGCAGGTCGTGGCGCCTGGTCGGCCTACCGCTCGCCCGGCGAGCAGCGAACAGGTTGAGGGCGCGCGCGAGGCCTCAGCGCTTCGGCGGCTCCTTCGCCGGGTAGGTCGTGGCGGTCGGGGCGGTGAACTTGTCGTAGAGCGCGGCGGCGTTGCGCTCCTGGATGTAGTCCATCATGTATTCCTGCCCGATGTCGACCGGGTAGCGCTCGGCGAAGTTGACCCGCGCGATCGTCTCCTCGCGGCTCCAGCCCTTCGCGACGGCGACGGCGACCGCGGCCTTCCACTCGAGCATGAACGAGCGCTGCGTCGCGAGATACTCCTTGGTCTGGACGGGCCCGTGGCCCGGGATCACGTGGTCGATGTCCAGCGCGCGGATCCGGTCGAGCGCGGTGATCCACTGGTCCACGTCCGAGGTCATGAGCCACGTCGTGCACTCGGAGAAGATCGTGTCGCCGGTGAACACGGCCCGCTCCTCGGGGACGTAGACCGCGACCTGGCCCGGCGTGTGCCCCGGCGTGTGGAGCAGGTTGAAGGTCCGGTCGCCCACCTTGAGGGTCACGTCGCCCGAGAACACGATGTCGGCCGTGCCCATGTTCGCGTAGTAGGTCTCGCGGTCCGGGACGAGGGCGGCGCCGTCGGGATCGTCGGTCGGCAGCGCCTCGAGCGCGTACTCGAACGGGTCCAGCTCCGGGAACACGGTCATGAACCGCTCGTGGACGCCCTGGTGGTGGATGATCGGTCCGGCGCCCTTGAACCAGTAGTTGCCGAAGATGTGGTCGACGTGGTGCTCGGTGTTGATCACGTACTGGATCGCGCCGTGCTCCTCGACCGCCTTGCGCATCGCGACGGCCTTGGTCGGCAGCTGCGGCGTGTCGATGACCACGGGGCCCTTCGAGGTCAGCACGAAGCTCGGGTTGCAGCCCCGGACCTTCGTCTCGGTGTAGATGCGGTCCGTGACCTGCTCCATGTGAGCGTGCTCCCTGTTGGCGATCGGGGTGGGGAAGGGCTACTGGGTGGCGGTGAGGCCGCCGTCGATGCCGATGACCTGGCCGGTGATGAACGCCGCCGCAGGCGAGGCAAGGAACACGACGGCGCCCGTGATGTCGTCCGTGCCGCCGACGCGTCCCAGCGGGATCCGGCTCACGATCCCGGCCTTGAACACCGGGTCGCCGAGGAGCGACGCCACCTGCGGCGTGTCCACGAAGGTCGGGCGGATCGCGTTGACGTTGATGCCGTGCTTCGCCCACTCGGTCGCCCACTGGCGGGTCAGCGATTCGATCGCGCCTTTGGCGGCGACGTAGGCCGAGTAGCCGGCGTTGATGCCGAGGACCGCGCGCACCGAGCTCAGGTTCACGACCTTGCCGCCGTTGCCGGCCGCGATCATCGCGCGCACGGCCGCTTCGGTCGGGATCACCGTCGAGCGGACGTTGAGCTCCATGATCCAGTCCCACGCGTCGCGCGGGTACGCCTGGGCGTCGTGGAGGACCTTGCCGGCGCCGCCGCCGACGCAGTTGACGATGATGTCGATGGAGCCGTAGCGGTCGATGGTCTGGGCGACCGAGCGCTCGGCATCGGCCTCGCTCGTGGCGTCGGCCTCCACGCCGATCGCGTCCCCGCCGGCCTCCCGGATGCGCGTCGCCGCGGCCTCGGCGGACTCGAGGGTGCGGTTCGCGATGACGACCCTCGCCCCTGCGCCGGAGAGCGCGCCCGCGATCGCGGACCCCATCGCGCCGCCGCCGCCGGGGACGAGCGCGACCTTGCCCTGGAGGCTGAAGGCGTCGAGATAGCTCATTGGGCTCCCTTCCCGGACGCGCGCCCGGCAGGCGCCGCGATCGTGATCATCGATTATCGAGCATACGAGCCATGGGCCCCGTGGTCAACGACGCTCGCTAGACTCGGACAGGGCGCGGCGACCCTCTCGAGGGAGCGATGGCAGACGACGGCGCGATCACGCGGAATGTCCTCGCGGAGCAGGTCAGGGAGTTCCTCCTCGCGGGGATCTTCAGCGGCCGCTACCCGCCCGACACCCGGATCGTGGAGACGCGCGTCGCGCGCGAGGTGGGGACCAGCCAGGCGCCCGTCCGCGAGGCGCTCCGCGGCCTCGAGGCGATGGGGATCGTCGAGATCCTGCCGTTCCGCGGCGCCCGGGTGCGGCGGCTGTCCGTCGAGGAGCTCGTCGAGGCATACGAGGTGCGGGCGTCGCTCGAGACCTTGGGCGCGCGCATCGGCGTGCCCGGAATGACGGACCAGGACCTCGCGGAGATCGAGGCCCTGCACGACCTGGTCCAGGCGGCTGGCGAGGCGGGCGATCGGCCCGGGCTCGCCGCCCACGATGCGGCCCTCCACGCCCGGATCCTGGCCCTGGCCGGAAACCCGACGCTGGAGCGGGTCTGGCGATCCCTCGAGCCCTCGGGCCGGACCTACATCACGCTCGTCTCGCCCAACGCCGACACGCGCTGGTCCGCGGGCCTCCACCCGCCGATCCTCGAGGCGCTCCGGCGGCGCGACGCGCAGGGAGTCGAGGCGGCGCTGCGGCGCCACTTCGAGCTCGCATCCGATCACCTGGCAAGCGGCCTGCGCGAGGGCTCGCCGCCGCGTTGAGGGCGCGTCGTGGTGCGTGGCCGCCCGCCGGTTCGCACCGGCTCGCCCGGAGCACGCCCGCCCGGTTCGCACCCGCAGGTTCCCGTGCGCCCGCGCGGTTCGCCTCCACCACTTGGGCTCGCCCGTTGCCCGCTCGCCCGGTCCGCGTCCGCGCGCCTGTTGCCCGCTCGCTCGTTCCGCGCCCGCTCGCTCGTTCCGCGCCCGCCCCGCCCGCACGTGCCGGTTTCCGCGCCGCCCGCACACCGCGCTGGAACGCCCAGCGTTCCAGGCGGCGGCGATTTCTCCAGCAGGAACATGGCGTGTTCCAACGCGCGACGATTTCTCCGGTTGGCACGCCTGGCGTTCCAACGGGCGGCTGCAGCGGTCGGGTGGAACGCTGGGTGATCCACGGCTGCCACGGGGCCGGGCGAGCGCCGGGTGATCCAC
>JAICUV010000272.1 GCA_025935655.1 Chloroflexota bacterium
ACTCGTCGCTGAACCCGAGGTGGTGCGGCGTCACGTCGCAGGTCACCGGGAGCCCCGCAGCCTTCGCCGCCCGGACGTGGTCGAGCGAGGCACGCGTGGACACGTGCGTGAGATGCAGCCGCGCACCCGGCACGTCGTCCACGACGCCGGCGAGGATCGCGATCGCGCGCGCCACCGACGATGCCTCAGCGGCGACCGGCCACCCCTTGAGCCCGAGGACCGTCGCGACGTAGCCCTCGGACGCCTCCGCGCCCTCGGTGAGCGTCACGTCCTCCGGGTGGTCGATGATCGGCAGCCCGAGCGCGCCCGCGTACGCGAGCGCGTTGCGCAGGACCGCGGCGCTCCGGACCGGCGACCCGTCGTCGCTGAACCCGACGACGCCGGCGTCGGCCAGCTCCCCGAGCGCGGCCAGCGTCTCGCCCGCGCGCCCGGACGTGACGGCGCCGTGGACCAGGACGCGCACCGGCGACCCCGACGCGGCGGCGGCGGCCCGGACCCTGGCGACGACGCCCGGCTCGTCGATCGCGGGCGTGGTGTTGGGCATCAGGCAGACCGTGGTGAACCCGCCGTGCGCGGCGGCCGCGACGCCCGTGGCCACGGTCTCGGCGTCCTCGTTGCCGGGCTCGCGGAAGTGCGCGTGGAGGTCCACGAACCCCGGGGCGATCAGCAGGCCGTCCGGCGCGAGCCCGTCCGCGTCCGCACCCGTCAGCCAGGTCACCCGCTCCAGCCGCCCGTCAGAGACCGCGATCTCGGCGGCACCCTCGCGACCCGACGCCGGGTCCACGACCCAGCCCCGGAGGACGAGCCCGTCCGCCAGCTCGCCGACCGCCGCGCCCGCCGTCGTGGTCGGCCCGCCGCTCATGCGCCACGCTCCCGGCCGCCGGCCCGTGCGCCAGCGAGCAGGTACAGCAGCGCCATCCGCACGGCGACGCCGTTGGTGACCTGCTGCGTGATCACCGATCGCGGGTCCACGGCGACGTCCGCGGCGATCTCCACGCCCTCGTTCATCGGGCCCGGGTGCATCACCACGACGTCCGGCGACGCGGCGCGCAGCCGCTCGCGGGTGAGCCCGTAGCGCGCCGCGTACTCGCGGAGCGACGGCAGGAGCGCGGACGCCATGCGCTCCTTCTGGATCCGCAGCGCCATCACGACGTCCGCGTCCTTGAGCGCCGCGCCGATGTCCGAGGTCACCGTGAGCCGCCGGCCGGCGGCGCCGCGCGCGGCCCAGCCCTCGAACCCGCGCAGGAGCGTGGCGGGGCCGCAGATCCACAGGTCGGCGCCCATCGCGGTCAGCGTCCAGACGTTGGACCGCGCGACCCGGGAGTGGAGCGCGTCGCCCAGGATGACCACCTTGCGCCCCTCGAGCGAGCCGCCCGGGAGCCGCGAGCGCAGCGTGTACAGGTCCAGCAGCGCCTGCGACGGGTGCGCGTGCCAGCCGTCCCCGCCGTTGAGCACCGAGCCGCCGAACACGTCCGCGGCGAGGTACGGCGCCCCCGACGCGGAGTGGCGCATCACGAGCATGTCGGCGCCCAGGGCCTCGATCGTGCGGACCGTGTCCACCAGGCTCTCGCCCTTGGACACGGACGACGACGCGGCCGCGATGTTGACGACGTCCGCGGACAGGTTCTTGGCCGCGACCTCGAACGAGACGCGGGTCCGCGTCGACGCCTCGTAGAACAGGATCGTCACCGCCGTGCCGCGCAGCGCGGGGACCTTCGGGATCGGGCGGGCGAGGACCTCGGTCATCGCGTCGGTGGTGCCCATCACGAGCTCCAGCTCGGCGCGCGTCAGGGCGTCGACGTCCAGCAGGTGGCGATGGCGCCACGAGACCGCCTGCGTCTCGGGCGGGGCATCGACCGTGGGCACGGCGGCCCCGTCAGCGGGAACGGGAGACGAGGGACCCGAGGACGCCGCCTCGGGGCGGTCGACCTCGCCCGTCATGCGCGGGTCCCGCCCGCGGGCTCGGGAGCGGGGATTCGGGCGATCTCGACGGCGTCCTCGCCGTCGGTCTCCTCGAGCTGGACCTTCACCAGCTCCTCGCGCGACGTCGGCACGTTCTTGCCCACGTGGTCCGCACGGATGGGCAGCTCGCGATGGCCGCGATCCACGAGGACGGCGAGGCGGATGGCCTGCGGGCGGCCGAAGTCGATGAGGGCGTCCATCGCCGACCGGATCGTGCGGCCCGTGTACAGCACGTCGTCCACGAGGACCACGGTCGCGCCGTTGAGGTCGAACGGGATCGCGGTCCCCTTGACCACCGGCTGCTGGGCGATGAGCGACAGGTCGTCGCGATAGAAGGTGATGTCCAGCGCGCCGACGGGGACCGTGACGTCCTCGTGCTCGCGGATCGCGTCCGCGATCCGATGCGCGAGCGGGACGCCGCGGCGCTGGATGCCGATCAGGACCAGCCCGTCGGTGCCCGCCTGCTTCTCCACGATCTCGTGGGAGATGCGGACGATCGCACGGCGGACGTCCTCGGCGGCCATGATCCGGCGGCCGGTCATCGGCTCCACCTGCGGCGGTGCACGGGGTCCATCCTCCTTCCCGGCCTCACGGGGCCACCCGGCCTCACGGGACCGGCTCGGAAATCGGGGTCAAGTCTAGCGCGCCCACCGGCGCCCGGCCCGAGGATCGGGCGTGGATCAGTAGACGTACACCGTGACGTTGGTGACGCCCGACCACGACCCGCAGCCGCAGATCGCGAAGAAGTCCGGCCGATAGAGATCCACGACCCGGCTCTTCTTCTGCGGCCCGTAGTCGTTGACCACGCGCTCGATGCAGCCGCCGTCGCCGCAGATGCGGACGACCGTGCCGCGCGGCAGGCGCATCGCGGTCGTGCCGTTGTCGTAGAACGTCGCCTGGCCGCGGAGGACCTGCCTCGCGGCCTTCCAGGCCTCGCCGGACGGCGCCGGCGGCTGGTCGGCGCGCGGACGCGACGAGGGCGCGCTGACCGTCACGCCGGGCTCGCCCAGCGCCGTCGTCGCCTCGAGATGGCCCGAGGAGCGGAGGGCGGCCGCGGCCGAGCCCTCGGCGCCGTGCGCCTGGGAATCCGCCGGGATGGTCACATTCGAGAAGGCCGCGGGTGCCGGGGCCACCGCGATCGAGGGGATCCTCGAGCCCGCGGGTGTGGGCACTCCGGCGAGCGCGAAGGCGGCGATGAGCGCTGCCATCGCGACGACCGATCTGCGTCGCATCGGGGCGCAGCCTACCCCAGACGGGGCGATCCCGCCCGGCTCGCGCTCAGCGGACGACGGTCGTGCCGTCCCCCGTGAGGAGCTCCAGGCGCCCGAACGTGTCGCCCTTCCAGGCCAGGACCTGCACCGTGCGGTCGCCGCCGTCGGCGGGCGCCGACCACGTCAGGCGGTCGTTGCGAATGGAGAACCCGGCGTAGGCCGGCTCCTTGTCGAGCTTCGGGTTGGCGAGGTCGGCGCGGCCCGTCCTCGGGTCGACGGCGTAGAGGCTGAGGACGCCGGCCTTGCCGGGGCCCGCGGTCGAGGTCCACACGGCGAGCAGGCGGCCGGTGCCGTCCCACTGCGCCTGCCAGTCCGTGAGCCCGGTCGTCGCGAGCACCTGCGGATCCGCGTCGCCGTCCGGCCAGCGCTCGAGGACGAGCCGTCCCTTCGCCGGTGTCCAGCCGAGGCCGTTGGTCGTGTTGTCAACGGTGCCATCCCACCACACGCCGCTCGCGGCGTCGGGCCCCACGGCCGGCCGCCACATCGCGCCGTCGTGCGCGGGCGTCTCGTCGCCGGACCGGAGCGACAGGATGACCGTCCGGGGATGATCGCCGGTCACCCGGCTCACCAGCGCCTCAGCACCGAGCCAGCCGGCGAACAGCGAGGCGTGGTCCGACGTCACGGCGAGCGCCCGCGGGTCGCCGACGGTCCACACGAAGACGTCGGGCCCCACGCCGCCGTCCACGGGACGGGCGGTGAAGGCGAACCGCGTGCCGTCGGGCGAGTAGGCCGCGGTGTCGCCGACGATGGCGACATTGCTCGCGATCTCGATGGCGCCGCCCGGGAGGGGCGTCACCTCGACCGACGGGGTGGGCTCGGGGGTCGTCTCGGGGGTGGGCTTCGGGGTCGTCTCGGCCGACGGAGCCTCGCTGGGCGGCTCGTCGGAGGCGGTGTCGCTCGGGGCGGCGGTGGGCGCCGCGGACGGCTCGCCGGACGCCGTCGCATCGGTGGGCTGCTCGCTCGCGGTGATCGTGGGGCTCTCGTCGGGCGGGCTGCTCGGCGCCGTGGACGCTGTGTCCGGGGACTCGGCCGGCGTCTCGCTTGGTGTCTCCGAGGCCGGGGGCGCGGTCGCGGTCGCCGGGGCGCCGGACGGTGCGTCGGTGGCAACGGGAGCCGTCCCCGGGTCGGTCACGTTGAGCACGTACACGCCCTGCGCGCCGTCGCCGCGCTCCACCACGATG
>JAICUV010000396.1 GCA_025935655.1 Chloroflexota bacterium
CGGATGCCGCGCGACGCGAGCGAGACCTCGAGGTCGCCGAGGCGCGCGTCCACGGTGGCCCGGTCGACGCCGGCGAGGATGCCGATCTCGCGCCGGCTCAACGGCTTCTCGGCGACGAACAGCAGCGCCTCCAGCTGGGCCTCGGTCAGCTCCCCCGCCGGCGCGGCGTCCAGGGGCGCGGGCAGCGCGTCGGCGTCGGGCGCGGCGTCGCCGTGCAGGCCGTCATCCGGTGCGGCGAGCGCGACCTCGTCGTCGGTCACGCGAACGACTCCAGCGACTCGTCCAGCGGTGCCTCCTCGTCGATGGCGCCGGGCATCCCGGCCGCGGCACGCTCCTCGGCGGTCGTGCGTCTCGCCATGATCGGGCCCCACGGCTCCGTCTGCTCGACGACGATCTCGCGCCGCTTCATGAGCTCGAGCATCGCGAGGAACGTGATCGCCACCACCACGCGGTCGCGCACGCCCCGCAGCAGGTCCTGGAGCACGACGACGTCCGCGCCCCGGAGCGCGCGGCGGATGAGCTGCGCCCGGTCGGTGAGCAGGATCGTGCGCCGGATGGTCTCGGGCGGCGGGGCGGGCGGCGGGGCGACGCGCGCGAGCCCGTCGAGCGCGGCCACGAGGATCGACGTGGAGAGCGGCTTCGCGGCCGGCGGACGAGCGCCCGCGAGCCCGGCGACGCGCGCGGTCGCCGCTTCGCGGTGGAACAGGCCGACCCGCGCCTGCCCGGTCTCGAGCAGGGACACGCCCGCGTCGCGGAACGCCCGGTAGAGGATGAGCCGCGCCCGCAGCTCCGCCTCGGGGTCGATGCCGTCGTCCTGCAGCGGGACCGCGCCCTCCACCGCGCGACGCGGGAGCATCGCCCGCGACTTGATGAGGATCAGCTGGCTCGCGACGGCCACGAACGCCGAGACGTTGCCCATCCGGTCGTCATCGAGTCCCGCGATCGCCTCGAGGTACGCGCCGGCGAGCCCGCCGAGCGGCACCGTGAGCACGTCCAGCTGGCGGGCCTCGATGAGGGCGAGCAGCAGCGCAAGCGGCCCGTCGAACGCGGGCAGCGTCACGCGGGTCGCGGCTTCCGGCCTGCGCCCCTCGCCGAACGCGATCGCCGGGCCCAGGCCGGTGTCGGCCATCACGACGCCTCGTCCGCGGCATGGAACAGCGCCCCGTAGCGCGGGTCCCGCGGCTCGGACTGGTACCGGACGAGGTCCACCGCGTACGCCGGCAGCCCGGCCTCCGCCACGAGGTCCGCCGACGCGTCCGCGTGCCGCGCGATCCGGTCGAGCGCGACGTCCCAGCCGGGCACGCGGCGCGCGAGGCCGAGGACCCACGGCCCGAGCGCCTCGCCCAGGGACCACGCGACCCGCGGCAGCGCGCCGGTGTCGCCCTTGGCGCAGTCGTGCAGGAGCCCGGCTGCGAGGACGTCGCGATCACGCACGCCGGCGCGCCGGAGGACGGCCACGACGTCCAGGCCGTGACGGCGGTCAGCGACGTGCATGGCGTCGAACAGGGCGAGCTCCCCGGGGCGCAGCCAAGCGGCCACCTCCCGGCGCTCGATGTCCGACACCCGGGCCGTCACGTGCGCCAGGAGCTGGCGCGCCTTACGCGCCCACCAGGAAGCCGGCGAAGCCATACACGAAGTCCGAGATGACCCTCGCCCCCAGGAAGGCGACGGCGATCACGATGACGAGCCCGTACTGGGCAAGGATCGGCCGGAGCCGCCAGGCCTGCTCGACCGGCAGGAACCGGAACAGCAGCGTGCCCCCATCGAGGGGCGGTACCGGAATCAGATTGAAGATCATCAGGAACAGGTTGAACACGACGA
>JAICUV010000212.1 GCA_025935655.1 Chloroflexota bacterium
CTTCTACGGCGGCGGGTTCTACCCGTTCGGCCGGACCTGGGGCAGCAGCGGCGTCCCGCCGTCCAAGGAATGTCCGCTCGCGCCGCCGTCGCCGACCCCGTGCGTGCCCGACTTCTTCACCTCCTGCCCGCCGCCGGAGTCGCCCGGACCGGGCAACGGCAACGGCAACGGGAGCGGTGGTCCCGGCAACGGGAACGGCAACCCGTAACGGTCGTCCCCCGCGGGATCGCTAGAGGCGGACGATCGTCGCGCCGTCTCCGCCCTCGCCGCGTTCGCCCGGGCGGCAGCTCTTGACCAGCGGGTGCCCCGCCAGCTGCTCGCGCACCGCGTCGCGGAGCGCCCCGGTCCCCAGCCCGTGGATGACCAGGACCTGCTCGAGGCCGGCCAGCGACGCGTCGTCCAGGTAGCGCACGAGCGCGTCGAGGGCCTCGTCGACGCGGGCGCCGCGCAGGTCGAGCGAGGACGCCACGCTGCGCGCCCGGTTGAGCTGCAGGTTGCTGATGCTCGACCCGGCCGGGGTGCCGCCGGGAGCCGACGATCCCCTCCCCCGCGGCGAGCCGCCCCCGCCGCTCACCGTCTCGTTGACGGGCATGCCCGGCCCGGCTCCCCCGCCGGCCGTCCCCACGGCCTCCTCGAGGTCGGAGACGGCGACGGTCACGCGCATGCCGCCGGCCTCGAGCGTCGCGCGGGTGCCGCCCTTCTCGAGCGCGGCGATGCGGCCCTCCCAGCCGCCGGTCCGACTCCGCGCGCGGTCGCCGAGCCGCCACGTCCTCGGCACCACGACGGGCGGCGGCTCCTTGGCGGGCCGGGCCTCCGGGATGCGCTCGAGTGTCTGCTCCGCCCGGGCGAGGGCGGCGTCGATCGCCGGGGCCGTGACCGTCTCGCGCTCCAGCCTGCGACGGACGCCGGCCACGTCGTCCTTCAGGCCCTCCACGAGGCGCTCCGCCTCGGCCCGGGCGGCCCGCACGGCCTCATCCCGCTCCCGGCGGGCCCGTCGCCGCTCCTCCTCCGCCGTGCGCAGGGCATCGGTCGCGCGCGCCTCCGCGGCCCGGGCGCGGTCCACCGACTCGGCGATCTCCCGTTCCTGCGTCTGGATCGACGCGAGCGTCGCCTCGAACGCCGCCTGGTTCTCCGTGAGACGGCTGCGCGCGTCCGAGACGATGTCCTCGGGCAGCCCGAGCCGCTCCGCGATCGCGAACGCCTGCGAGCCGCCGGGGAGGCCGATCGTCAGGCGGTACGTGGGTGACAGCGTCTCGAGGTTGAACTCCACGTTGGCGTTGCGGGCCGCGGGCGTCTCGTGCGCGTAGACCTTGATCTCCGCGTAGTGCGTCGTGGCCGCGACGAGCGCACCCGACCGGATGAACCAGTCCAGCAGGGCCTGCGCCAGCGCGGACCCCTCCGTGGGATCGGTGCCCGCGCCCAGCTCGTCGAGGAGGACCAGCGTGCCGGGCCCGGCGTGCTCGACGATCCGGATGATCGAGCGCAGGTGCCCGGAGAACGTCGACAGCGACTGGGCGATCGACTGCTCGTCGCCGATGTCCGCGAAGACGTCGCGGAACACCGGCAGCATGGAACCCGCCTCCGCCGGGACGTGAAGGCCGGACTGGTGCATGAGCGACAGGAGCCCCAGCGTCCGCAGGGCGACCGTCTTGCCGCCGGTGTTGGGCCCCGTGATCACCAGCGCCGTGTAGCCGTCACCCAGCCGGATGTCGATGGGGACCACCCGTCCCGTCAGCCCGGGGTGGCGCGCAGAGAGCAGCACGACCTCCTCGTGCGGCGCGGGCGCCGCACGGATCCCGTCCATCTCCGCGGCCAGCTGCGCCTTGGCGACCCAGAAGTCGAACTGCGCGAGTGCCTCGAGCGTCTCGCTGAGCATCGTGCTGTTCGCGGCGACCAGCGCCGAGAGCTCGTCGAGGATGCGCCCCACCTCCTCGTCCACGGCCGCCTGGGCCTCGCGCCAGGCGTTGCCCAGCTCCACGACGACGAGCGGCTCCACGAACAGCGTCTGGCCGCTCCCCGAGGCGTCGTGCACGATGCCCTTGACCCGCGACCGGGCGTCGGCGCGGACCGGCACGACGTAGCGGCCGTTGCGGAGCGTGACGATGGGTTCCTGGAGCGCCCCGCCGAGCTCGGAGCCCACGAGCGTGTCGAGGCGGCGGCGGAGGCGGTCGTAGGCCACGCGGACCGCCCCGCGGAGCGGGCCCAGGCGAGGCGATGCGGTATCCAGGAGCTCGCCGACCGGGTCGAAGCTGCGCGTCAGGGTGCTGCGCAGGGCGGGCAGCGGGTGCACCCGGCGTCCCAGCTCGCGCAGCAGCGGACGCCGGTCCTCCGCGAGGTTCGTCGCGAGGCGGGCCGCCGCGTCGAGCGTCTCGGCGATCTCCAGGAACTGCGGTGGGTCGAGGCGCCCGCCGCGGGCCGCCCGGCCGATCCACGGCTCGATGTCGTGCGCCGCCCCGATGCCCACGCCCGCACGCTCCTGCAGGAGCTGCCGCGCCTGGTCGGTCTCGTCCAGGCCGCGCGCGACGATCACGGGATCCGGCGACGGCTCGAGGACCTCGGCGATCCGGCGAGAGGGGTCGAACGACGTCTTCTCGGCGAGGCGGGCCCGGACCTGCGGGAACTCGAGCAGGGCGATCGAGCGGGCGTCCATGCGCGTCTCGGTCATCGCGCCCGCGGTCCGCTGAGCGACGGGCTCCCAGCGGCCACGAGCCGCCACGGGCGCGAGACCCACGGCTCGCCGGCGAACGCGATCCCGATCCGGGGCGTGGCGACGACCACGGGCTCCGGCTCGTCATCCGAGCGGCACTCGAGGCGCAGGGGCGAGGCGGGATCGCACAGGTCGAGGCCCGTGAACGTCCGGTCGATGCCGAACGCGGCCGCGACCAGCCCCGGGCCGGCGGCGAGCCGCTCCTCCGCGACCGGACGGTGGTGCGAGACGGGGCCGGCCGCGCGACGCCGGGACGGCGCGGCGGCCTCGCGCGCGGCGCGCATCGCGGGGATGCCGGCGACGGGCTCGAGGGCGCGGATGAGGAGCGCGGCGGGGCGTCCCTCGTGCTCCGTCACGACGTTGAGACAGTGGTGCATGCCGTAGACAAGGTACACGTAGGCGACCCCGGCGGGCCCGAACATCACCCGGTTGCGAGCCGTCGGTCCCATGCGCGCGTGCGAGGCCCGGTCCTCGACCCCGACGTAGGCCTCGACCTCCACGATCCGGCCCACCCGCCGCTCGAGCCCCGCCACGGGGTCGCGGACCAGTCGGGCGCCCAGGAGCGCACGCCCGGCCTCGACGGTGTCACCTTCGAGGGTGGCGCGGGGGATGGTTCGGGCCGGCTCCACGTCCGGCGCGGCCGATGGCGGGCGCGCGTCGCGCCGGTCCGTCACGTGAGGCCGTAGAGCGCCATGACGTCGTCCGGGATCAGGAACGACACGAGGTTGAGGAAGTTCGGGATCACGGTCTGGTGGAGGATCATCCCGGTCTGGGACGTGTTGATCGCGTTCCAGAAGTCACGCAGGAACGGCAGCTCGTCCGCGTCCTTGGGGAGGTTCGTGTACAGGAAGTACTGGTCCAGGATGATGACGATGAACATCAGCAGCAGGCCGCCCTGGACGACGCCGAGGATGCCGCCCAGGATCTCGTCGAGCACCGGGTACTTCGCGAAGATCTCGGTCTTGCGGTAGGTCCCCTGGATCACCAGCGTGGACGCCAAGACGCCGGCCACGAACAGCACCAGGTAGCCGATCATCACCGAGTACTCGGGCGGGTACTGCTGCCAGTTCCGGGCCAGGAAGTCGCCGAGGATCGCGGCGTTGATCTGCATCGCCAGGAAGAACGAGAACACGATCGAGGCGATCCCGAGCAATCGCCGGACCGTCCCCTGGATGTAGCCGAGGACGAACATCCCGAACAGGAACAGGATGACCAGCAGGTCCACGACGTTGATCGACTGCAGCGTTGCGACGAAGTCCAAGTGATCCACCCTCGTGACGCGGGCCCGCCCCGGTCGGCCCGATGCCCGCGCGAAGGGTAGCAGCGCGCCAGCGGGCGCCGCAATGCGTTCGGTCGCGGGCCGCGACGCAGTGGTGCGCGGGTGCGCCCGGACGATCGACCTAGCGGGCGCGCGTCAGGTGCGGATCCGGCCGCCGATCGAGGGCAGCGCCGCGACGGCGGCGGCGACGGCGGCCTCCACCTCCGGCTCGGTGAGCGTGCGGTCCGCCGCGCCCAGCCGGAGCCGGTACGCGAGGCTCTTCTCCTCCGGGGCGAGCGGGACACCGCGGTAGATGTCGAACAGCGCGACGCCGCGCAGCAGCTCGCCGGCGCTCGAGCGAAGCAGGTCCTCGACCGTCGCCGCCGGCGTCGTCTCCGCGACGACGATCGCCAGATCGCGGTCCACCTCGGGGAAGCGGCCGACGGCCGGTGCACGCTCCGGTGCGAGGCGCCCGCCCGCGAGGCCGTCCAGCGCGACCTCCGCGAGGATGACGCGGTGGGTCGTGCGCAGCTCCCACGCATCGACGACGTCGGGATGGAGCTCGCCCACGATCGCCTCGAGGCGTCCGGCGACCCGCGCACGCGCGGTCCGGCCGGGATGGAAGACCGGCTCCCCGGTCTCCGGGCTGTACGCGATCCTGCCCAGGCCCAGGCGGGCGACGAGGAGCTCGATGACCGCCTTGGCGTCGTCGAGATCGTACGGCCGCGGGGCGCGGTTCCAGGCCGGCGGTTCTGCCGACCCGACGAGCGCGAACCCGAGGCGCCACCACTCGCGCGGCTCACCGCCGGCGAGCGCGTAGCCCTTGCCGATCTCGAACACGGCGACGTCCGGCGTGCCGTGGCGGAGGTTCGTGCCCACGACGTCGAGCAGGCTGCCGAGGAGGTTCCGGCGCAGCAGGGAGTGGTCGCGGGAGAGCGGGTTACCCACGCCGATCGGGCTGCCGCCCGGCTGCGGCTCGTCCCCGACGGACGGGACCTCCCGGTGCATGACGAACCGCTCGAGGTGGCGCGGGCTCACGAGGGCCGTCGTGACCACCTCCGTGAGGCCGGCCCCGGCGAGCGTCTCGCGCACGAGCTCGCGCACCTCGAGCGGCGACGGCCGGAAGTGCGGCATCTCGGTGTCGGGCGTCACGGACGGGACGAGCTCGTAGCCGCGCACGCGGGCGATCTCCTCGGCCACGTCCGCCTCGATCGCGATGTCACGGCGCCAGGTCGGGACGATGGCCGTCAGCGCGGCAGCCGTGCCGGCCGGCACCACCAGGCTGTCCGGGCGAAGCGCGACGATCACCTGCGCGTCCGGGTCCGCGTCGATCGTCCGCACGCCCACCCGTGCGAGGAGCTCGCGCTGCTCGTCGGCCGGCAGCGCAGTGCCCAGCAGGCGGTTGATGCGCTCCGGGCGGAACGTGACGCGTGCCTGCTCGGGCTCGGCGGGCGCGGTGTCCACGCGCCCAGGGGCCACGACCCCGCCCGCCCACTCGGCGAGCAGCTGTGCCGTGCGGTCGGCGCCGATCCGCGCGAGGCGGACCTCCTGGCCCTTCTCGAACCGGGAGCTCGCCTCGGAGCGGAGCGCCAGCCGCTGCGCCGTCCGGCGGATGCTGACCGCGTCGAAGATGGCGGACTCGACGATCACGTCCGACGTGGCGTCCGAGACCTCGCTGTCCGCGCCGCCCATGACGCCGGCGATCCCGATGGGGCCCTCGGGGTCGGCGATGAGCAGCGTGTCCGCGCTCAGCTCGCGGACCACGTGATCGAGGGTCTCGAGCCGCTCGCCCTCGGCGGCGCGGCGGACGATGACCGTCGGGCGTCCGTCGGGGCCGGCGTGGACCGCCCCGGCATCGAACGTGTGGATCGGCTTGCCGAGCTCGAGCATGACGTAGTTGGACGCGTCCACGACGTTGCTGATCGGGCGCTGGCCCGCGGCGAGCAGCCGCATCTGGACGTGGTCGGGCGACGGGCCGACCGTCACGCCGCTCACCCAGCGGCCCACGAACCGGGTGCACAGGTCCGGGTCCCGGACGTCGACGGCGAAGCGCGCCGATGCCTC
>JAICUV010000226.1 GCA_025935655.1 Chloroflexota bacterium
CGGGCGCCGGCGACGCGGACCGTCGCGCGGGCGACGCGGGCCGTCGCGCGGGCGACGCGGATCGGCCCGCGGGCGAGGCGGATCGGCCCGCGGGCGAGGCGGACCCCAGATCGTTCCCTAGCGCGGCTTCGCGAGCCAGGCCTTCCAGGTCGCCTCGGCCTTGCCCGCGGTGACCTCGTCGCCATAGCGGACGAGCGGCAGCTTGATGAGCCTCGCGTCGGCGAGGAGTCGCGCCACGATCCCGGACGTGTCCGTGGACAGGTACGCGAGGCCCTGCTCTCGGTAGGCGCGGGCGTCGGTGTCCAGCAGGGCGGGCGCGCCGAGCCGCTCGACGAACCGCTGGAGCTCGCCGCGGGCGATCGGCTTCTTGCGCAGGTCCACGTAGTGCACCACGATCCGCCGCTCGCGGAAGAAGCGGAGCGTGTTGCGCGTCGCCGCCGAGTCGTCCATGCCGAACACCTGGATGTTGGGCATCTTCTTCGTGGGCGTCTTGCCGAGCGGCGCAGGCATCAGGCGGGCTCCAGCGCGAACACCGGGATCGTGCGCGTGTTCCAGGCGGCATAGTCGTCGAAGCCCGGGTAGCTGGCGATCGCGATCGACCAGGCGCGCGCCCGCTCGTCGCCCTCGAGCTCGCGCGCCCGCATCGTGCGCACGCGCCGGGCCTGCCGGACCGGCAGCGTCGGATGCGCCCGGAGGTTCGCGGCCCACGCCGGCTCCACGCGCCGGCCGCTGTTGCTCGCGATCACGATGAGCGAGTCGCCGTCCTCGACCCCGAACACCGGGACCGGGCGAGGCAGCCCGGACCGCGCCCCGGTCGTCTCCAGCACCACGTTCGTCACGCCGAGCACGCGGCTGAACAGGCGGCCGCCGCTGGCCCGGTACGCGACCGGATGCAGCCGCGTCACCAGCCGGTTGGTGCCGATCACGCCGATGGCCCGGTAGTACCGCGAGGAACGCCGCTTCACCATGGGGTCGCAGGGTAGCGCGCGGCCCGCGTACCATGGGCGCGCAGGAGGTTCCGCGTGACGATCTGGTTCACCGTGCAGCTCGACGACCGGCCGGGTGCCCTGGCGCAGGTCGCACAGGCGCTCGCCGACCGCGGCGTCAACATCACGGGCATCGTGGGCGTTGCCGAGGACACCGACGGCGCGCTGATGCTCACCACGAGCGACGCGGCGAAGACGCGCGAGGCATTCGGCGTGCTCGGGATCGCGTTCGAGGAGCACGACCCCACGAGCGGCTCCGAGCCGAGCACGATGTCGATCTCCGACATCGTCGCCGGCCGATCCGGCTGATCCCTCGCCCCGACACGCAGCCGACCCACCCGATGCCCCGTCGCACGCCGCAGCCGCTGCCGTCCGCGGTCGCCGTCCGCCTGGAGCTGCTCGACGAGCCCGGCGCGATGTCCGTCGTGGCGGCGAACGTCGGCGCCGTCGGCGGGCGGGTGCGAACGCTGGCCACGGTCCGGCGTGCCGGCAAGGCCGGCGTCGAGGCCACGGACGCGGACACCGTCGAGGTGGAGCTCGAGGTCGAGGACGCCGACGAGCGCGCGCTCGTGGAGGCGCTGGAGCCGCTGCGTGAGGTCATCGCGCTGTCCGTGACCCGGTCGATGGGCAAGGTGTTCGGCAAGCGCATCATCGTCGTGGGCGGCGGGGCGCAGGTGGCCCAGGTCGCGCTCGGCGCGGTGACCGAGGCGGACCGCCACAACCTGCGCGGCGAGAAGATCTCCGTGGACACGATCCCGCTCGTCGGGGAGGAGAACATCGCCGCGGCCGTGCGCGCCGTCGCGGACCTGCCCCGCGCACGGATGCTCGTCCTCGCCGGCTCGATCATGGGCGGCGAGATCAGCCGCGCCGCCGAGGAGCTGCGCGCGGTCGGCATCCCGATCATCGCCCTGAACATGGTCGGCTCGATCACCGACCACGTCGACCTGGTGATCAGCGACCCGGTCCAGGCCGGCACGATGGCGGTCATGGCCGTCGCCGACACGGCGACCTTCGACCTCGCGAAGCAACGCGGAAGGCGGTACTGACGATGCAGGTCCTGCGCCTCGCGGACATCCACGTCCCCACGACGCTCGTGGCGGAGCAGGCCGCGGAGGCCGCCGCCGCGTGGTGTTCGAAGGCCCTCATGGAGCACAACCACCGCGCCTACCTGTGGGCCGCCGCACGCGGCGCGGACATGGGGATCGCGTTCGACGAGGAGCTGCTGTACGTCGCGGCGATGCTCCACGACATCGGGCTGGTCACGGCATTCGACAACGCGACCATGTCGTTCGACGAGGCGGGTGGCAACGTCGCGTGGATGTTCGCCGCGGGCGCCGGCTGGCCGGTGGAGCGGCGGGTCCGGCTGTCCGAGGTCATCGTCCGCCACATGTGGGAGAGCGTGGACCCGGCGTTCGACGCGGAGGGCCATCTCCTCGAGGTGGGGACGGCGATCGACATCTCCGGCCGCGACCCCGACCTGTGGGCGCCGGCGCTGCGCGCGGAGGTCCTCGCGGCGCACCCGCGGCTGGACCTCGTGGCGGAGTTCACCGCCTGCATCCGCGACCAGGCGCGGCGCAAGCCCGACAGCTCGGCCGCGGCGGCGATGCGCGGCGGGATGGCGGACCGGATCGCGGCCAACGTGCTCGACCGGGCCGGCACCGATACCGGCGCGGACGCCGTGGGGTGACCGACTGGCGGCAGGTCTTCGAGGCCACCTACGCCGCGCCGCCGTCGCGCGTCCAGGACCGCGTCTGGCGGGAGGTGTTCGGCGACGAGTACCCCGAAGGGGTCGACCCGTACAGCTACGTGACCGCCTCCGAGCTCCGTCGATTCGCCGCGGATCTCGCGGTGACGCGCGGTGAGACGCTCGTGGACCTCGGCTGTGGACGCGGCGGGGCGGGGCTGTGGGTCGCACTTGCCACCGGGGCCAGCCTCACGGGGCTGGACATCGCGGAGGCCGCGCTCGAGGCCGCACGCGACCGTGCCCGGCGGCTCGGGATCGAGGCGACGTTCACCCGGGGCACGTTCGAGGCGACGGGCCTCCCCGGCGGCGCCGCGGACGCGGTCATGAGCGTCGACGCGCTGCTGTTCACGCCGGACAAGGGCGCCGCGTTTCAGGAGCTGCGTCGGATCCTCCGGCCGGGCGGCCGGCTGTGCATCACGTCCTGGGACTATCACACGCAACCTGCCGGGCGACCTCCGCAGGTGCCCGACCACCGGCCGCTCGCGGAGGCGGCCGGGTTCCGCGTCCTCGCCTACGACGACACCGAGCGCTGGCGGGAGCTCCAGGAGTCGACCGGCGAGCGCCTGCTCCAGGCGGCAGCGGAGGTCGCCGAGGAGGAGGGCATCTCCGTCGCCGAGGCGCGTGCGGGCATCGAGGAGATGCACGCGACGCTGGCGACCATGATCCGCCGGTTCTTCCTCGTGGCGGAGGCGACGTAGCGGGCGCTACCCTCCGTCCATGCGGATCGCGACCTGGAACGTCAACTCGCTCAAGGCACGGCAGGAGGCCGTGGAGCTGTGGCTGGCGAAGGCGCAGCCGGACGTCCTGCTGGTCCAGGAGACGAAGCTCGGCGACGCCGATGCGCCGGAGATGCCGATGCGGATGCTGGGCTACGAGATGGCCCACCACGGCGAGGGCCGCTGGAACGGCGTCGCGATCCTGAGCAGGGTGGGCATCGAGGACGTCGTCACGAACTTCGGCGACGGGCCGGTGCGCGACTCCACGGCCGGGGCCGCGGTCGCCGTGTCGGAGGACGACTTCGACCCCTTCGACGAGGCACGCATGGTCTCCGCCGTGTGCGGTGGGATCCGCGTCGTCAGCCTCTACGCGCCCAACGGCCGCATTGTCGGCTCGCCGTTCTACGAGGGCAAGCTGCGCTGGTTCGAGCGGCTCCGGCGGTGGCTGGACGAGACGCAGGCACCCGACGCTCCCCTCCTCCTGGGTGGGGACTACAACGTGACGCCGGCGCCCGACGACGTCTGGAGCGAGGTCAAGGCGCACGGCGGGACCCACGTCTCGGAGCCGGAGCGGGCGGCGCTCGCGAGCCTCCGCGACTGGGGCCTCGTGGACGCGTACCGGACCCTGCGCCCGGAGCGCGGCCGCTTCTCGTGGTGGGACTACCGGGCAGGCATGTTCCACCGCAACGAGGGCATGCGCATCGACCTGCTCTACGCGACCGCGCCCGTCGCGGCACGCGCCGTCTGGGCGGAGATCGACCGCCAGGCGCGCAAGGGCCCGCCGACGCCCTCGGATCACGCGCCCGTGGTGCTGGACCTGGACGAGCCCGGCGTCGAGTTCGACGCGGGCTGGACGGGCGCCCTCGAGCGCATCGCCGCCCGGACGAAGCCGCGGCCCTGAGGCCTGCCGCGATCGGACGCATTCGCTCGTGGATCGAGCCACGCGTGGGACATGTCGCGGATGCAGCCGAGGATCAGGCGACCGAGCTGCTCGCACAGCTGGACGCGCGGACGGCGCGAATCGCGGCTTGACCCGTGGTCGGGGTGCTGCTGCCGATCCCCACCTGACTCACGCGCGGAACACATCGAGGATGGCGCGCGGAACAAGTCCGGGATGAGCGGGCGATACGTGGCGACAGCCATGCTGCGGCGATGGCGACGTCACTCGATCTCGGGCAACGAGCGTTCGCGCTGCGCATCGCGGACGAGGTGCGCGATGCCCGACGGCTCGTGGGCTGGACGCAGCGCGGCCTCGCAGCGCGGGCGCGGACGTCCCAGGCGACGGTCAGTCGCGTCGAGACCGGCACTGCGGGTGTGGTGGACGTCCTCGTGCTGGAGCGGATCCTCGCCGCGCTGGGCATCCGCGCGACGCTCACGCTCGACGCCCGACACCTCGACGACCGGCGACGGCAGGCCGATGGGGTCCACGCGCGGCTGAACGGGTACCTCGCGCGGAGACTCGAGCGGGACGGGTGGCGGACGGCGCTCGAGGTGCCGATCGGTGGAGCGGTGCCCCGCGGCTGGATCGACCTCCTGGCGTTCCGGGAGACGGACAGGGCGATGCTCGTCGAGGAGACCAAGACCGACATCCCCGACATAGGCGCCCTCCAGCGGAGCCTCGCCTTCTACGAACGCGAGGCGTGGGCGGCGGCGCGGATGCTCGGATGGCGCCCGAGCCGCGCGGTCGCGCTGGTCGTGGCACTCGACACGGAAACGGTCGCGCGGCGCCTGGCGGACAGCCGCGAGACGGTGACGCGAGCCTTCCCGGGCAGCGCCCCCATGACCGCCGCGTGGCTGCGGGACCCGGCCTGTGCCGCGCCCCGTGGGTGGACCCTCGCGACCGCCGACCCAGCCGGCCGTGGCGCAACCTGGCTCCATGCCACGACGCTCGGCACACGGCGACGACCGCCGGCCTACGCCGGCTATGCCGAGGCGGCCGCGCGACTCCTCAGGCGCTGATCGGCTCGACCGCGCCGTGCGAGACGATCCACGACGGGATCAGCTCCACCGCTCCGTGCGAGACGATCCACGACGGGATCGGGACCGCGATCGGCGTGCTCGATCGCGCCCCGTTGCGCCGGCTGGAGCGCCGAGCCGGGCGGAACGACCCTGCGCGTCATCCTCACGTGCATCAAGGGCTGGCGTCGAGCGGGGGTCGATCCCGGCCCGACCTCGAGCGCGGTCGCTCCCGGCCCGGATCTCCGGCCGATCGGCCGTCAGCGGTCCTCGTCCCGGGCAA
>JAICUV010000008.1 GCA_025935655.1 Chloroflexota bacterium
CGCCGCGTACTTCAGGGGTGCCGTCCCCGGGTCCGTCAGCGCGACCCAGAACACGCGCGTGCTGCTCATGGCCAACTACAACGCCGTGTCCACGGCCCCCCTGGTGATCCGCGGCCGCGCCACCACCTGGACCATCGACGGCGTCGCCAGGACGTTCCCGGCGGACGGGACGCTCAAGGTCTGGCGAACGACCAGGACCGTCGACGGCGTCAGCACCACGACCTGGCGGTACCGCGTCCTCGCACCGGACGGGACGACCGTCCTCCACCAGGGCACCGCCGGCAGCCGGCTCGTGATCCGGGGCTCGGGCAGCACGTCGCGTCTCCAACTCGTGTCGAAGCCGTCCAGCTACGACACGTACCGCGGGATCCTCAAGCTGTTCCTCGGCGCGAGCACCCTCAACGTCGTCAACCACCTGCCGCTGGACGACTACCTGCGCGGCGTGGTGCCGGTCGAGATGTCGTCCGCCTGGCCCACCGAGGCGCTCAAGGCGCAGACGATCGCCGCGCGCAGCTACGCCGTGCGGCGGCTCCACCCGACCAGCGGCACGTACGACCTGTACGACGACACGCGCTCGCAGGTCTACCGCGGCGTCGAGGCGGAGACGACGACGACCAACACGCTGATCAGGAGCTTCCCGGGCCAGGTCATCCGGTACGACGGCGCGGTCATCAACGCGTTCTTCTTCTCCACGGGCGGCGGCGCGACCGAGAACAACGAGTACGTGTTCGTGTCCTCGACGGGCGGGGTCGGCAGCGCGGTCCCCTACCTGCGCGGGATCCCCGACCGGCGGCCCGACGGCACCGCCTGGGACGCGAGCGCCCCGGTCTACGCGTGGCAGACGAGCACGCTCACCCGCAGCCAGCTGACCGCGATGTTCAAGCAGGACCCGCGCACGAACGTGGGCGACCTCACGAAGCTCGGCCTCACGAAGCGCGGCGTGTCGGGACGGCTGTACCGGGTCACGCTGTACGGCACCGCGGGCTCGAAGACGGTGTCGGCGGACGTGTTCCGGTCCGTGTACAACGCCCGCCGGCCCGCCGGGACCCTGTCGCTGCGCAGCAACCTGTTCGACAGCAAGCCGATCGCGGGGTCCTGACCCCCTACAGCTCGCGCCGCCGGAACAGCGCGATCCCGCCCGCGAGCACGAGCAGCACCCAGACGACGCTCCAGGCGACGAACGCCGCCGGCGGCGGCTCGCCCGCGTAGAACGGGTTGGCCGCGCTCACGCGGGTCCCGGCCGCGAGCAGGATGACCGCCGGCGGCTCGAGCCCGTAGATCACGCCGCGCCACAGGCCGTCGGTCGGGATGATGACCCGGAGCGCATCGGACGCGCCGCGCATCGCGGTCGCGTCGAACGCCACCGCGAGGTTGCCGAGCACGCCCGCGAACCAGCCGAGGCCGAACAGCACGACCGTGACGGCGCCGGCGGCCATCGCCGGCAGCCTCGTCCCGAGCGCGAGCGCGAGCGTCAGCACGGTGATCGCCTGGAACGCGAGGAACGCGACCGCCACCGCCGGCTCGGGTGGCACGTGGCCGCTGACGGCCGCGACGACCGCGATCGCCAGCAGGCCGGACAGGACGGCGTACGCCGCGACCACGATGGACAGGCCCAGCCATCGCCCGACGACGAGCTCGGCGCGCCGCAGCGGCCGGGCGAGCATGGCGTGGACCGTTCCCGTCTCCACGTCCGACGCGATCGCGGGCGCCGCGAGGAAGGCGGCCGACATCGCGAGCACGAAGCTGAACATGAACGCGATGAAGATCAGCACCTGGCTGACGCCGATCTGCAGCTGGACCGGCTCGATGCCCTCCTCGCGGGCGATCGACACGAGGCGCTCGGTCCCCCACCCCACCAGGACCACGCTGCCGACCACGAGGCTGATGAGGACCCACAGGACGCGCCGTCGGACGATCTCCCGCAGGGTCAGCCCCGCGACGACCAAGACCAGCCGTGCGTTCACGCGACGGCCTCCGGGACGCGGACGAGGTCGAGGAACAGGTCCTCGAGGCTGCGCCGCCCGGGGTCCACCGCGTGGACGCGGCCGCCCAGCCCCACGATCGCGGCGACGAGGTCCGGGACCCGCTCCTCGTCCAGGCCGCGCGCGACGAGCCAGCCCTCGCCGTCGTCCTCGAGCCCGCCGAACGCGACGAGCGCGGCCCGATCGTCCGGGAGCCCCGTGACCCGCAGCCGCACGGCCGCCTGGCCCAGGAGGTCGGTGAGCGCGCCGGCCGCGACGACGCGGCCGCGGTTGACGATCGCGACCCGGTCGCACAGCCGCTCGACCTCGCCCAGGAGGTGCGAGTTCAGCAGGACCGCGGATCCCCGGGCCTGCGCGTGGCGGATGATCGCGCGGACGTCCTCCCGCCCGACCGGGTCCAGGGCGGACGTGGGCTCGTCGAGGATGACCAGGGACGGGTCGCCCAGCAGGGCAGCCGCGAGCCCCATGCGCTGCTGCATCCCCTTGCTGAAGCCGCCGGTGCGGTCGTCGCCGCGGCCCTCGAGGCCCACGAGCGCGAGGACCCGCTCGATCTCCGAGTGGCGCTGTCCCGAATCCAGTCCCCCGAGCCGTGCGTGGAGCCCGAGCACCTCGCGCGCGGTCAGCCATGCCTGGTACCGGAACAGCTCGGGGAGATAGCCGATCCGGCGTCGGGTCTCGAGGTCGCCGAGCGGGCGGCCGAGGACCGATCCACCGCCGGCGCTCGGCCTCGTGAGCCCGAGCAGCAGCTTCACCGCCGTCGTCTTGCCGGCGCCGTTGGGCCCGAGGAAGCCGAACACCTCGCCCGACTCCACGCGGATGTCGAGGGACTCGAGCGCGACGGTCCTGCCGTATGCCTTGCGCAGGCCGGCGGTCTCGATGGCGGGGCTGGTCACGGATCCATTCTCCCGCCCGGCGGCGAAACGCGCCCCGGTCGTGACACACGAGCTGTCACGGCACGCGCCGACGATGCACCCGTGATCGAGCCGCCGTCACCCGGACGGCAGCCGCCTACCGCACCGGAGGAACCGGCCATGCTGCTCGTGGACTGCCCGCTGTGCGCCACGTCCGCACCCTACGACACCGACGCCGAGGAGCTGGACTGCCCGGCCTGCGACGTGCGCCTCGCGCTCGCCGCGGACGACCTCGCCCAGCTGCCGCTCGCCGCCTGACCGACCGGGCTCAGGCGGGAACGTCGGTCGCGACCCCCGCCTCGACGGCCGCGACCTCGCTGCCGCCGGCGGCCTGGACCGCGTCGATGACGGGCAGGTCCAGCGGACCGGCCTCGGCCAGCCAGCAGGCGGCTTTGTGGCCCTCGCCCACGTCGAACAGCGGCGGCTCCTCGACCGTGCACCGGTCGAACGCCAGCGGGCAGCGCGGGTGGAACCGGCAGCCGGTGGGCACGTGTGCCGCGTCCGGCGTCTCGCCAACAAGGATCGTCCGCGCCTCGCGCTCGCCCGGGGCGGGCGGGTCCGGCGACGGGCTGACGGACACGAGCGCCTGGGTGTACGGGTTGCGCGGCCTGCGGATGACCTGCTCGGCCGGGCCGATCTCCATGATCCTGCCCAGGTACATGACCGCGATCCGGTCCGCGATGACCCACGCGATCGACAGGTCGTGGGTGATGAACAGGTAGGTCAGGCCACGCTCGCGGCGGAGGTCGAGCATGAGGCGCAGGAGCTCCGTCCGGATCGACACGTCCAGCATCGACACGGGCTCGTCCGCGACCACGAGCTCGGGGTCCATGACGAGCGCGCCCGCGATGACGACCCGCTGGCGCTGGCCGCCGGACAGCTCGTGGGGGTACCGCGCCGCGTAGTCGGCGGCGGGGCGGAGTCCCGCCGCGTCGAGCGCGTCGAGCGCGCGCTGGAACCGCTCCTCCTTGGCGCCGATGTTGTTGACGATCAGCGGCTCTATCACGAACTCGCCGATCGTGTGCTTCGGGTTGAGGGTCTCGTACGGGTCCTGGAAGATGAGCTGGACCCGACGGCGGTAGGCGCGCAGCGCCCTCGACCCCCACAGCGTGGAGACGTCCTTGCCGTCGACCACCACGGCGCCGCCGGTCTGCCTGGTTAGCTTGACAACCACCCGCCCCGTCGTCGTCTTTCCGGACCCCGACTCGCCGACGAGCGCCAGGATCTCCCCCTTGCGGATGGTCAGGTCGATCCCGTCGACCGCGCGGACGACGCCCCGCTGGCGGCGGGTCAGGATGTCCAGCAGGCCGCCGCGGATCGGGAAGTGAACCTCGAGGCCCTCGAGGCGGAGGAGCTCGGGGGCGTCGTCGGCGACGGACGAGCCTGGCGGTCCGGGGGCGTGGACATGGTCGGGATGCGCCGGGGGTTCCGGGAGCGTGGGGTCGTGGGCGGCGGCGTGCCGCGCGGCCGCGTCCGCCTCCTCGTCGTGGAACGCGTCGTCGTGCGGGACGACGCCGTGGTCGTGGGGGTGCGTCACGAGGCCGCGTCCGGGCCGGCCGGGGCGGGCGGGGACGGCTCCAGGGGGACCAGCGGGGCAACGGGCACGTCCGGGATGCCCGGCGCCGCCTCGTGCGCGCCGTCCGCGGGACGCCCGATGACGAGCGGCGCGGTGGGGCCGCTCGCCTCGACGAGCGGCGCCGTGTCGGCGGTCGGGAACAGGTGACAGGCGACACGGACGCCGTCCGAGAACCGCACCTCCGGCGGGACGACCTCGCGGCAGACGTCCATGGCGAACGAGCAGCGCGGGGCGAACCGGCAGCCGGGCGGCGGGTTGCGGAGGTCCGGCAGCGCGCCCGGGATCACGTCCAGCGTCCGCCGGTCGGCGTGGATGTTGGGGAACGACGACAGCAGCTTGCGCGTGTACGGGTGGCGCGGCGCGGTGAACACCCGCGAGACCGGCCCCTCCTCGGCCACCCGCCCGGCGTACATGACCATGACCCGGTCGCACGTCTCGGCGATGACCGACAGGTCGTGCGTGATGAGCATCAGCGACAGCCCGAGCTCGCGCCGCAGCCGCTCGAGCAGCTGGAGGATCTGCGCCTGGACCATGACGTCGAGCGCGGTCGTGGGCTCGTCGCCGATCACGATCGCCGGGTCACAGGCCAGCGCCATCGCGATGATCGCCCGCTGGCGCATGCCGCCCGACAGCTCGTGGGGATACGCGTCCGCGCGCTTGCGCGGGATGCCGACGAGCTCCAGCAGCTCCCCTGCCCGCTTGCGCGAGGCCTCGCGCGACTGCCCCAGCCGGACCTCGATGGGCTCGCCCACCTGGTCGCCGATGCGCTGCACCGGGTTGAGGGCGTTCATCGCGCCCTGGAACACGATCGAGATCTCGCGCCACCGGTAGCGCGCCAGCTGCTGCTCGGTCTTGGGCACGAGGTCGATCCCGAACAGCTCCACCTTGCCGGAGCGGATCCGCCCGTTGGCCGGCAGCAGCCGCACGAGCGAGAGCGCCGTCGTGGTCTTGCCGCAGCCGGACTCGCCGGCGATCCCCAGCGCCTCCCCGTCGTCCAGCCGGAAGCTCACCCCGTCGACCGCCTTGACGCTGCCCGTCGGCATGGAGAACCGGACCGAGAGGTCCTCGACGACGAGGAGCGGCGCCTTGGGATCCGCCAGCTTGGGCAGCGGCCACTGGCGGCGGCCCCGGATCTCGGCGGCGGCCCCGCTCACGGCCTCACGCGGATCGACCGTCACCTGCGGGCCCCCGACTTCGGGTTGAGGACGTCGTCCAGCGCGTTGCCGACGAGCGTGAACGCGAGCACCACGAGGACGACGCACACGGCCGGCGGCGCGATGTACCACCACGCCCCCAGGCCCGGCGCGCCGGCGCTCTGGGCGGCGTTGAGGATCTGGCCCCACGACGGCGCGAACGGGTCGCCGAGGCCGATGAACGCCAGCGTCGTCTCGGTGAACACGGCGACCGCGAACGTGAGCACGGCCTGGGCGACGATGAGGTTGATCACGTTGGGCAGGACGTGGCGGCGCATGATCCGGCCCGGCCCGGAGCCGATGACCCGCGCGCGGTCCACGAACATGCGCATCTTGATCGAGAGGACCTGGGACCGGATGATCCGCGCGGTCGTCGCCCAGCTCGTGAGCCCGATGACGACGACGATGACGATCATCGTCGCGCGGATCCCGAACAGCTCGGCGTCCGCGCCCACGACGTCGAGGATGACCGGCGCGAGGATGATCGCGAGGACGATCGTGGGGAGCACCAGGAAGAAGTCCGAGATGCGCATGATCACCGTGTCCGTCCGCCCGCCGACGTAGCCCGCGATGATCCCCAGGAGGGCGCCGAACAGGACCGTGATCAGCGTGGCCATGAGCCCGATCGCCATCGAGATCCGCGCGCCGTGGAACGTCATGTTCAGCACGTCGCGGCCCAGCTCGTCGGTCCCGAACAGGTATCGGCCGCCCGGCGGCTGGAGGGACTGGCCGGTGGCGGTTGTCGCGGTCTCCAGCTTGCCCACGAACAGGTCGGGGAACATTGCGAGCACCGCGAACACGACGAGGATGAGCAGCCCGACCCGGCCGTCGTTGCGCGAGAGCACCTGGCCCACGAACGTGCGCGCCCGACCGGGGCGCCGGCGCGCCACCCCGACGGGCGCCGCGACCGCGGGCGGCACCGGGTCCGGGCTCACGAGCGGCGTCACGCGCGCACCCGCGGGTCGAGGTACCCGTAGACGATGTCCGCGATGAGGTTGGCGATGACGACCGACACGGCGACCAGCAGGAAGATCCCCTGGAGCACCGGGTAGTCGCGGGCGCTGAGGGCGTGGATCGTGAGCGTGCCCAGGCCGGGCCAACTGAACACGATCTCCGCGGTGATCGCGCCGGCGATGACGTAGCCCAGGTTGATCGCGATCAGGGTCACCATCGGCAGCAGGGCGTTGGGGAACGCATGGGTGCGCAGGATCCGGCCGTCCTGCAGGCCCTTGGCCCGGGCCGTCGTGATGTAGTCCTCGCTCCGGGTGTCGATGATCGAGGAGCGCATGAGGATCGAGTAGCTGCCGAGGAGCCCGAGGGTGACCGCGACGAGCGGCAGCACGAGGTGCGACCCGAGGTCCCAGGCCTGGGCCGTCAGCGGCGCGTCGCTCATCCCCGGTGTCGTCATGCCCGAGGTCGGGAACCAGCCGAGGCCCGCGGCGAACACGATGATCAGGGGCATGCCGATGACGAAGTAGGGCATGGAGTACAGGATCAGGCTCGCCCCGGTGCCCAGGGAGTCCACCTTCCCGCCGCGTCGCCACCCCGCGTAGGCCCCAATCGCGAGCCCGCCGATGATGGCGAACACCTCGGCCAGGCCCACGAGCAGGATCGTCGGGCCCACCGACGCGGCCAGCACGTCGGTGACGGGCTGCCCCCGGTAGAAGATCGAGTAGCCGAGGTCGCCGGTCACGGTGGCCTTCACGTAGGCGACCAGCTGGTCGGGGACGAGCGGCTTGTCGAGGCCCCAGCGGGCCCGCATCGCCGCCCTGGTCTCCTCGGTGAGGTTGGGGTTTTTGATGACGCGGTCAGGGGACCCCGGCATCATCCGGAACATGAGGAAGTTCAGGACGAGGATCGCGCAGATCGTCACGAACGCCTGCACGACCTTGCGCCCGAGGTAGCGGGCGTTCATCGCGCGGCGCCCGCCCGGAGGCGGCGGAAGAGGGTCGCGCGAGCGACCCTCTTCGTGCCGTGATCGCGGGGGATCACCTGGTGGCTACTCGTCGTCACCAGCGGGTGCGGAGCGACGGCGGCTGAGCAGCACGCCACCCACGACGAGCAGGATGACGACGACCGCGCCGCCGATGAGCAGGGTGTTGGAGCTCTCGCCGGAGGCGGTGCCCGTGTCGGCGCTGGGGGCCGGCGTGGCCGGTGCCGCGCTGCCCGGGGCGGCCGACGCGCCCGGGGAGCCCGCCGCGGACGGAGACGGGCTCGGGGCGAGCGTCGCGTCCGTCAGCAGCGTGTAGTTGAGGTCACCGTAGGTGAACATCGGCGTGCCGCTCTCGGGCATGTTCTGCCAGCCGGCGAACCGGTCCGTGCGGTACACGTCGAGGTTGGAGTCGTAGTACAGGACGTCGTAGGGCGCCTCGTCGTAGATCAGGTTCTGCATCTGGGCGAGGGTCGCGTGACGCTCCGCACCGGCCTGGGTGAGCTGGAGGTCGTACAGCTTGTCGTACTCGGGGTTGCAGTACTGGCTGTCTGACGTCCCGCCGATCGCGTCGCAGCGGAAGATCTGCAGCAGGGCGTTGGGGTCGGGGTTGCCCGACCAGCCCCAGAGCTCGATGTCGTACTTCGCCGTCCCATCGCCCTCCGGCGGCAGGACGAGCTCGCCGAGGGCGGCGCTCGTGAGGACCTGGGTCGAGACCTGGATCCCGAGCTGGCCGTACCAGTCCTTGATGAACTCGGCCGACTTGGCGTACCCGGCGTCCGAATCCGGCGCGTACAGGCGCAGCTTGATCGGCTTGCCTTCCTTGTCGATCCGGTTGCCGCTCGCGTCGGTCGTGTAGCCGGCCGCCTCGAGCTTCTGCTTGGCCAGCTCGATGTCGAACGTCCGGGGCTTGTCGGGCTCGACGTGCCAGTCCGAGAGGACCGGCGGCACGACGGTGGTGCCCGGGTCGCCGAAGCCGCCGAGGACGCGCTCCACGAGGGCCATCCGGTCGACGGCGTAGCCGAGCGCGTCACGGAAGGCCGGGTCGAGCAGCGCCTTGGTGGACGGGCCGCCGTCCGGGATGGTCTTGCCGGTGCCCGTGCCGTAGGTGTTGAACGCCATCTGCGTCCAGCCGTTGGCCTTGCCGGCGACGGCCGTGTACGTCGGATCCGCGGCGAGCTGCTTGAACTGGTCCGGGTTCACGTCGTGGGCGTAGTCGATCTCGCCGTTCTTGAGCGCCTGGAACATGCCGTCGACGTTGTCGGGGAAGAAGCGGATGACCACCTCGTCCTCGAAGCCCTGCTGGCCCCAGTAGTTGGGGTTGCGCACGAAGCGCGCGAACTGGCCGGTCTGCCACTCAGCGAGCGTGTACGGCCCGGTGCCCACGAGCGGCCCGTCGAACTTCTCGTCGGACATCTTCTTGTAGTCGACCTTGCCGTAGATGTGCCTGGGCAGGATCGGGACGTAGACCTGGAAGACGCGATCGGACTGGTCGGTCGTGTAGGCGATGAACGTGCTGTCGTCCGGGCACTCGACCTTGGTGACGCCGGCGTCCTTGACGTTCGGGTCCAGGTAGCCCGCGCCGACGTTCGAGCCGTCGGCGATGGCCGCGAGCGCGAGCCCCCACGAGTAGCACGCGTCCTGCGACGTCGCGGGCGTCCCGTCGGACCACTTCATGCCGTCCCGGATGTGGTAGGTCACCTTGTCCGCCGAGCGCTCCCAGCGATCCGCAAAGCCCGGTCCGGGCGAGGTGTCCAGGTTGAAGTTCGTCAGCAGGTCGTAGGTGAGCTGGAACGCCTCGTAGCCCACCACGAGGTAGGTGTTGAACGGGTTCGTCGAGTCGAGGTCCTGCGTGGTGCCCACGGTGAGCACGACGGGGTCCGCGGCCGCGACGGGAGCCGCAGCGGGGAGCAGCATGGAGACCGCGAGCAGCAGCGCGGCACTCGACCGCCTGCGGCTGGGGCCCTTGGACAGGGGCATCGGGGGTTCTCCTCCTCGGATGCTTGACGGCCACCCCTCCTCCAGGGCGATCCGTCACGCCGTCGCCGGCGGTGGCTGGGGCGGAGCGTGGCACAGGGTCCGGTGCGCTGCAACCAGATTCCCGTACGGTCCGCGGTACGGGACGGGTTCAGTCCACCGATGGTGCCTCAGATGAGGAACGTGCGCACGGGCGAGGAGTCGCGCAGGATGGGCCGATCGATGCGGAAGGCCCCGAGCTCCGGCTCCGACGGGCTGGAGCCGTCGAGCGCCCGCTCCACCATGATCCGGCCGAGGACGCTCGCGAACTTGTACGCGTGCGCCGAACCCAGCACGAGGTGCACGTCCGGGTGCTCCGGGAGCGCGTCGACGACGAAGTCCCGGTCCGGGGTCAGCGTGTACAGGCAGGTCTTGGTCAGGAACGGCTCCACGGCCATCCCCGGCAGGTGCGCCTCGAGGAACGCCATGACCCGGGCGTGGGCATCCTCGTCGCGCTCGTACGTGCGGGTGGCGTTGGTGACCTCACGGCCGCCCACGTCCTGGCCGATCTTGGGCCCCGGATGCCCGTGCGTCGGGAAGCCGTAGAAGCTGGGCTCGTGCATCCAGATCCAGACCGGGAACCGGTCCGGGCCGAACAGCGCGGGGTCGACGCGGGGCGTGAACCAGCTGACCTGCTCCTGGGTGATCGTGAGCGGAAGATGCGCGCCGAGGGGCGCCAGCAGGTCGTTGGCCCAGGAGTCCGTGGCCAGGATGACCGTGCCGGCCGTGATCCGCTCGCCGTTCTCGAGGTGGAGGGCGACCTCGCCGGCGGTGCTCTCGATGCGGGCGACCGCGGCGTGCTCGCGGAGCGTGGCGCCATGGCGCGTCGCGAGGTCCCGGTGGGCGGCGTTGCCGCGGGACGGGTCCGCGAGCCCGGCATCCGGCTGGAACAGCCCCATGTGCTGTTCGCCCAGGCGCCAGGCTGGGAAGCGGCGCATGACCTCGCCCGCGTCGAGCGTCTCGAACGGGACGCCCTCCGCGCGCATCGAGGCGACGTACGCGTCCAGGTCGATCTCCACGCCGTGGTCCTTCTCGCGCGGGCCGACGTCGAGGCCTCCGGTGCGGAACACGACCCGGGTGCCGCTCTCCGCCTCGACCTCCGCCCACGTGGCGTAGGCGCGCTTTGCGAGACGCACGTAGTCCGGGCGGTGGTAGCTGAGGCGGATGATGCGGCTGACGTCCTGGCTCGCGCCGAACGAGTGGCCGATCTCGAAGCGCTCGAGGGCGAGGACCCGGACCCCATCCCGCCGCGACGCCCAGTACGCCGCCGCGGACCCGAGGGCGCCCAGCCCGACGACGACGACATCCCAGTCCGTGCGCCGGGTCATGCACTCGCCTCCGTCGGCTGGACCCGGATGGCGTCCTCGCCCACGGTGTCGGCGAGGTAGCGCCGGATGTCGAGGCTCATGTCCTCCATCGGGGCATACCAGCCGAACTCGAAGAACCGGCTCGTCATGCCGTCCTGCACCCCCTCGCACACGGTCCAGTCCTGGCGGTTGACGAGGTCCCAGAAGTCCACGGCGTCGCCCGGGTCGAAGCCGGGCCTGGCCATCTCGTCCGGGTGGAACAGCCAGTCCACCACGACCAGCGTGCGGTCAGCCGCCTTGGGCACGAGCGTGAACGCCGCCACGTGGTCGGCGGACAGGCTGACCATGAGGTTGGGGTAGACGAGCTCCCCCTTGTGCCGGGTCTGCTCGAACGCGTCGAGGCCGGGGAACGGCGCCCGGTCCGTCGTGCCGGTCAGCGTGAACGTGAACGTCCCCTCGGCCTGGGGCACCCCGTTGTCCCAGTCGAGGTTGGCGCCTCCCTTGTCCCGGAACGCCGGGACGATCCGGCACAGCTCCGGGTGGACGCCCGCGCAGTGGTAGCACTCGTTGTAGTTCTCGACGATGACCTTCCAGTTGGCGCGGACGTCGTACACGATCCGCCGGGCGGTTCTGAGGTCCGCGAGGGGGTAGCGCGCGACGCGCGCGGGGATCTCGCCCAGCTGCCCGGCGAGCGTGCGGCCCTCCGCGGCGACGCGCTCCGGCGAGGCGTTGACGAAGATCCAGCCGCCCCACGTGTCGAGGGCCAGGGCATGGAGGCCGAACGCCGCCGGGTCGAAGTCGTCTGCCTCGCCGAGGTACGGCGCGTTCCTGACCGCGCCATCCAGCTCGTAGCACCACGAGTGGTACGCGCAGCGGATGACGCCCTTGAACGTGCCCGACGGTCCCGGCGTCTCCCCGCTCGCCGGGTCCGCGCGCTGATGGGCCTGGGTCAGCCGGTTGCCGCGGTGGCGGCAGACGTCGACGTGCGCGGACAGCCCGCCCGCCCGGTTGCGCACCACGATCACGCGCTCGCCGGCGAGGTCGACGGACAGGAAGTCGCCGGGCTCGGGGAGCTGCTCCTCCCGGCCGACCGCGACCCACTCGCGCCACCACAGGCGCTCGCGCTCGAGCTCGAGGAACGCGTCGTCGACGTACGCGGCCCGCGGGAGGCTCGCCTCGAAGGCGCTGCGGCCCATGCGGTTGGGGAACGCGAGATCGAGCGCGCGCTCGTCGTCGAGGGACGCCATGTGCTGACCCTCGGTCACTGGGGATCGCCTGGATCGATATGCTACGCGGACGATGAGCGAAGCTGTCAAGCCATACCGGGCCACGCGTCGCCGTGACCCCGGGTCATCGCGAGAGCGCCAGCTCGCGGCCAAGCGCGAGGCCATGGTGGCTGCCGCCATCCGCGCCTTCGCGGAGCACGGTTACGAGGGCGCCCGGGTCGAGGCGATCGCCGCCGAGCTGGGGATCGCGAAGGGCTCCGTGTTCGCTCACTTCGACACCAAGGCCGGGCTGTTCCTCGCCGCCTACAAGGCCGCGGTCCGCCAGCGTCCCCGCTGGGGGGACGCGCCGGGTGACGTCCGCGCCGATGGCTTCTTCGCCACGGTCCGCTACTGGCTCGGCCGCACCGGCCACCTGGTCCGGGAGGACTGGACGGTCTACCGCGTCACGCTCATCGGCAACCACGGCACGGACCTGGCGATCAAGCGCGAGGTCGTCCGATTCCTCGCCGACGAGGACCCGTACGGCACGGCCGCGTTCGTCGCCTGGGGCATCGAGCGGTGCGAGGTCCGCGACGACCTCTCCCCGGATCTCGTCACCGGCGTCCTCGATTGGCTGGCCGAGCGGTTCCAGGACGCGCAGGTCACCGACGAGCTGGACCCGGGGCTGTTCCGGCGCGCGTCCGCCACCGACCAGGCGCGCCGCGTCGACGAGTTCGTGGAGCTGCTGCGGAGCGCGACCGGCCGCCGCTGACCGGTGGTCGCTCAGCCGCGCGGCGGCGCGAGACGTGGCGGCGCGAGGTGCGTCGTCACGCCGTACGTCTCCAGCGTCTCCGGGTCCGTGCGCGGCACGACGACCAGCCGCCGGGGACCGTCCGGCAGGTCGATCGAGCGGGCCAGCGGGCGACCCTCCGCGAGCACCCGGTCCAGCAGCGCGAAGGCGTCCCGGGGCCAGTCGAGCATGGCCTCGCGAGCGGGCTGGCCCACGGCCTCGGCGCCATACCGTGCGATGAACGCCGGGTTGCCGTGCATGATCAGGTGGGCCGGCCCGAAGTGGAACGCCGCCGGCGCGGGCGAGCGGCCCAGCCGGGCCGGCGTCGGCGGATCGTGCGGGCCCACGGCCATCAGCCCTCGACCTCGCGCTCCTCGACCGGCTCGACGCGACCGCCGACCTCCACCGTCCCCGCGGGCCCGGGCCGCACCAGCAGCTGCGACGCCACGCCCTGGCGGATCTCCAGGGGCCGGCCGAGCAGGCCGCCCATCATGACCGCGGCGGCGCCCGTGGCCTCGTCCTCGCGGATGCCGAGCGCCGTCGGGAAGTAGCGCGAGCGCAGGACGCCGGCCGCCTCGTCGACCCACGCCCAGCAGTAGCGCGACTCCTCGCCGCCATCGGGAGCCACGAGCGCCTCGACCTCCGCGGGGGTCGCGTACTGGACGCGGTCGATGGGATGGATCCACGCGGGGTCCGCCCGGATCCAGCCCAGCCCGCCGTCCTGCCACGTGACGACGTCACCGGCGGGTGGCCGGAGCACGTCCCCGCCCAGCCCGAGCCGGCGGAGCAGCCACCCGGTGCCCACCGTCGGGTGGCCGGCGAACGCGAGCTCGGCGCCGGGCGTGAAGATGCGGATCGAACCGGTCGCCGCGTCGTCCACGAACACCGTCTCCGAGAACCCGAGCCGAGCGGCGAGCGCCTGCCGCCGGTCCGCGCCCGGCACGGCGGCGCCGTCGAGGATCACGCCGAGCGGGTTCCCGCCCCGGCCGTCCGCCCCGACGAACACCTTGAGCACCGTGAGCCCGGTGGTCGTCATCCGACGCCCTCCCTCGCCAGCGCCGCCGCGTACAGGCCGATTGCGGCGATCGTCATCACGTCGTGGATCGCGCCCGTCGCGATCTCCGCCAGGATCTCGTCGAGCGTCGCCCAGCGCAGCTCGAGCGCCTCCGTCGCATCGGGCGTCGGGACGCCGGCCGTCAGGCCATCGGCCAGGTACAGCGCCCCACGCTCGTCCGTGACCGAGTTGGACAGGCTCAGCCGGCACAGCTGGCGCCAGCGGCCGGCCTCGTACCCCGTCTCCTCGCGCAGCTCGCGGCGGCAGCCGGCCTCGAGCTCCTCGCCCTCGGGGACGCCGCCCTCCGGGATCTCCCAGCTGTACTCGTCGAGCGGGTAGCGATGCTGGCCGACGAGGAGGATCCGCCCATCGTCGCCGACCGCGACCACCCCGACCGCACGCGCGCGGAAGTGGACCACGCCATAGACGCCAGGGCTCCCGTCGGGCCGGTCGACCTCGTCGTGCCAGACGCCGATCCACGGGTTCTCGTAGGCGGCCGAGCGAGCGCGACGCCGCCACGGCCCGACGGCTGCGGGGAGGGATGCGGGATCGGGACGATCGCCGGTCATGGTGCAACGGTAGCGGGCGACACGTCGACGCGCGTCGGGGCCCCACGGCACTTGCCCGCGGCCGCGCGCGAGCAGAGACTCCTGGCGTGCCCGCCGGGCGAAGGGATCCCATGGACGACAACGACAGCACCCAGCGGTTCCAGCCGACCTCGAACGGCCACAGGCGGCGCTGGCTCGGCGTCGCGGCGCTCGTGGTCGCCATCGCGCTCGTCGGCTACGGCGCGGCGAGCTGGTACGTCTACGACCGCGTGGGCACCGCCCCCGGCGCGTGTCACGAGGAGGACCTCGCCAACTCGCCCGAGTCGTACCGGACGGGCAACGTCGACTTCCAGGCCATCGCGGACGCGAACACGATGCCGGCGCCCCAGGAGATCCGCTTCGCCTCGCGCGACCCCCAGATCCCGGACGCGAAGCTCGCGGCCTGGTGGATCCCCGCCGAAGCGGCCGATGCGCCCGCGGTCGTGCTGGTCCACGGCATCCAGTCCTGCCGTCGCGAGGCCAACGTGCTCGTCCCGGCCGGCATGCTCCATCGGGCCGGCTACTCGGTCTTCCTCATGGACATGCGCGATCACGGCGATTCGGGCGGCGACGACCGGCGCTTCGCCGGCGGCAGCGAGGAGTATCTCGACGTCCTCGGCGGCTGGGACTGGGTCCGGGCGCAGGGCGTGCCGGCGGACCGGATCGGGATCCTGGGGCTGTCGTTCGGGGCGATCAGCTCCGTCATCGCCGGGGGCCAGGAGCCCCAGGTCGCGGCCGTGTGGGCGGACTCCGTCGCGTCCCGGCTGGACGAGGGCATGGGCAACTTCGTGGTCGACCAGCTCGGCGACCCGACCGGCCTGTCACGCATCGTCGTGCCGGGCGCGATCCTCTGGGCGCGCCTCATCGCGGGCGACGACCTCACCCGGTTCAACCCCATCGACCAGGTCGCGAACTACACCGGGCGGTCGATCGCGTTCGTCCACGGCGCGGAGGACAAGGTGCTGCCGGCGTCGATGTCGACCGAGATGCAGGCGGCTGCCGTCGCCGCAGGGGCAACGAGCCCCGAGGCCTGGATCGTGCCCGGGGCGGGTCACACGCAGGCCGTGTTCTTCCAGCCCGCCGAGTACGAGTCTCGGATTCTGGCGTTCTTCACGGCGGCTCTCGGCGGTCCGTGAGCCCTCGCCCGGCCTAGACTCGCCGGCGATGACACCTGACGCCCAGCCGATCCCCGCGAGCGAGCCGCGCCATGCCCACGAGGTCCGCTGGGACGTGCGGGTCCCGGTCCGCGACGGCCTCGAGCTGTCGGCCAACCTGTGGCTCCCGCTCCCCTCCTCGGACGCGCCGGACGAGACGTTCCCGGTCATCCTCGAGATGATCCCCTACGGCAAGGACAGCTGGCGCCGCAACGCCGACACGTCGCGCGGCCGGTGGCTCGCCGCCCGCGGGTTCGCGCTGTGCCGGCTGGACGTCCGCGGGACCGGCAGCTCGCCGGGCGTCGCGCTGGACGAGTACACCGAGGCGGAGACGCTCGACGGGTACGACACCGTGGAGTGGCTGGCCGCCCAGCCCTGGTGCAACGGCAACGTCGGGATGTGGGGCATCAGCTACGGCGGGTTCACGGCGATCCAGGTCGCCAGGCTGCGGCCGCCGCACCTGCGCGCGATCCTGCCGATGTACGCGACCGACGACCGGTACCGCGACGACGTCCACATCCGCGGCGGCTGCGTGACCGCGAGCGAGAAGAGCCAGTACGCGGTGAGCCAGCTGGGCATGAACGCGATGCCCCCGTACCCCGCCTTCGCCGGCCCCGACTGGCGCGACCGCTGGCGCGAGCGGCTCGAGGCGACGCCGCCGTGGCTCATGGCCTGGGTCCGCGAGCAGACCGACGGCCCGTACTGGCGGCGCGGATCGCTGGCCCCGGACTACGACGCGCTCGAGTGCGCGGTGTTCCAGGTCGCGGGCTGGGCAGACTCGTACGTGGACCCGGCGTTCCGGATCCAGGAGCGCTGCCGGAGCGCCGTCTCGGTGCGGACGCTCGTCGGCAACTGGGTCCACTCGTTCCCGTCCGACGCCTACCCCGGCCCCAACCTGGACTGGCTCCACGAGCTCGTCAGGTTCTTCGACCGCTATCTCAAGGACATCCCCAACGGCTGGGAGCACGAGCCCGCGATCACCTGGTTCGAGCACGACTACGCGGCCCCGGAGGCGTTCCCCGCCGCGTGGCCGGGCCGCTGGCGCGCCGCGGGTACGTTCCCCGTCGCCGGCACGACGCCCACGACCTGGCACCTGGGCGACGGGACGCTCGCGCCCGAGCCGGCCGCCACCGACGCCGTCGACACGATCCGCCACCGCGCGACGACGGGCACGTCCGGGGCCCTCAGCTGGGGTGCGGGCTGGCACCCCAACGGCCTCGCCCGGGACCTCCGCCCCGACGAGCTGCACGGCGCGACCTACACCACGGAGCCGCTGGCCGAGCCGCTGGCGGTCATCGGCGTCCCCGAGGCCGTGCTCCACGTGACGGCGTCCATGGCCGTCGCGACGTGCGTCGTCCGGCTGTCCGAGGTCGACGCGGACGGGACCTCGTCGCTCGTCGCGACGGGCGTCCTCAACCTGACCCACCGGCTGTCCGACACGGACCCCTCGCCGATGCCGACCCGCGGCCTCGCCACCGAGGAGGTCCGGATCCCGCTGCGCACGACGGGCTACCGGTTCACGCCCGGGCGCCGGATCCGGCTCACGGTCCTCACGTCCTACTGGCCCGTCCTGTGGCCATCGCCGATGACCGGCGAGCTCCGCGTCCACCACGGGCCGGCGACGCCCTCGCGCCTGGTGCTCCCGGTGCTCCCGGCGAGCGCGCCGACGCTCGAGCCGCCGGCGTTCCGGCTCGACCCCCCGGTGCTCGACGAGGTGGGCACGGACGAGGAGGACGCGCCCGAGTGGCGGATCGAGGAGGACGTCATCCGGGGCACGACCGCGGTCACGATCTTCGGCGGCGGCGCCTCGACCCAGGAGGACGGCTCCCGGCTGTACTCGTCGGAGCGCCTCGTGCTCACGGCCTCGGACGCGGACCCGGCCCACGCGCGGCTCGACAGCGACGTGGTCTACCGCTACACGGTCGACGACAGCGACGTGGACATCCGTGCACAGGGGGAGATCGCCAGCGACGAGGGGGCGTTCCACGTGCGGGTGGCGCTGGACGTCCGCCTCGACGGCGAGCCGTTCTTCGCCCGCGAGTGGCGGGAGTCGATCCCGCGCACCCTCGTGTGACGGGTCAGCCGAGCGAGGCCAGCGCCGCCATCGCGAGCAGCGCCGAGGCCACCGCCACGCTCACGCTGGCGAGCGTCCCGAGCAGGAAGTACTCCACGTATCCGCGGTCCTCCAGCTGCCGCCACCGCGCGACGGCCCGCAGGCCGACGACGATCGCGATCCCGGCGACGCTGCCGAGCAGCACGAACGCCACGATGAGCAGCCGCTCGAACGCGGCGATCGTCGCCTCGATCCGGCCCGGCGCCCCGACCGGCACGGCGTTGGAGGGTGGCGTCGTCGCGGGTGCGGGCACGGCGCCCTCGGCCGCGGGCCCTGGGTTGAGCTCGCGCGGGGACAGCAGCGCCATCGCGAAGTAGTACGCGCCACGGGTGTTCACGAGGAACACCGAGATGAAGACCACGCTCGTCAGGACGAGGGCGTGGACGGCGGTCCGGTCGAACGACCGGAGGATGAGGTTCACGAGGTCGACCCACTGGGCCGTGAGCGGGACGCTCTCGAGGATCACCAGCCAGCCCACGAGCGCGAACGTCATGTGCAGCGCCTGGTCGGCGAGGAACAGCATCCCGGGCCAGGGCGTCCACGCCCCGCCGAGCCCCGACGGCACGAGGAAGCCCGCCCGGTCCCGCCGGGCGACGGCCTGTGCCTGGGCCGCCGCCTCCGCGCGGCGGGTCGCCTGGACCTTCCAGCGGTCCACCAGCATGTGCGAGACGGCCACGAGCACCAGGTACACCAGCCCGGGGACGCCGAACGCGATGACCGCCGGCACGAGGCACAGCGCGACGTGGAACCCGTGCGTGGCCAGCGCCCGGTAGCCCTCGCGGGTGCCGTTCGCCTTGTTGATCGCGATCCAGTCGTTCTGGAGGACGAAGTCCGCGACCAGGTGCGCGAAGACCAGCCAGACGACGACGAGCGTCGTGTCGGGCGTCACCCGTGGACCAGCCGCGCGACGATGCGAGCAGTCATGCGCGGGAGCCTACCCGACGCGCTTCGGCCATCCGTGTCATTCCGCCGACACCGGTGCGGGCACCCACCGGGGTGTGCCCGCCTCAGGCGGCGGACGCCTCGTGGAGCACGCCCTCGAGGGCGGCACGGAGGCCCTCGACGTGGCCCGGCGTCTCGAAATCCAGCAGCGGGTGGCCGGGCAGCGCGGTCTCGGCGAGCCGCCCGTCGTGGCGGACGTACACCACCGGGTAGATCGCGCCGGTCCCGTCGGCCTCCACGGTCATCGCGATGACGTCCTGGGTCATGCCGTCCAGCGCGTGCACGAGCGGCACGATCCCCTCGTCGCGGAAGCCGTCGTCGGCGAGCGAGATCACCCGCGCGAGGTACGCCTTCTGGTGCCACAGCTCGGGCGCCCGCGTCGCCTCCCGCAGGAGGAACGGCACGATGGCGTCGGCCTCGACGATCGGGCGCTCGGTGACCACGCCGAAGTGGGTCTCGGCGACGTGGCGGGCGAGGATCAGGCCGTTGTAGCGATGCCCCTGGACGGCGCCCGAGTAGGACGGGATCCCGTGCTTGCGCAGCCCGGACGACGCCTGGGTGATGGTCCCGGCGAAGTAGATCCCCGGGACCGAGGCGCTCTCCCACAGCGGCGTCACGGCGGGCAGCTTGGCCTGCCCGAACGTCTCGACGCCCAGCTCCGGCAGGTCGCGAAGCGGACACGTGAACCCGGTCGCGGCGATGACCTCGTCGACCTCGACGCTCAGCTCCTCGCTCGTGTCGGTGCGCTTGATGTCGACCCGCAGCCCGCCCTCGACCTGCACGATCGCCGCGATCGAGGCGTCGAGGATCTTCACGCCGAGGCCGAGGTAGTTGTCCTCGAACGGCTGCACGTAGCGCGCCCGCACGCCCGCCAGCGACCGCTTCTCGATCGAGGTCTTCGCGGGCGACGGCGAACAGACCGTGATCGACGATGCCCAGGCCGCGAGGCCGGACGCGAGCTCGAAGCCCGAGTTCTGCTTGCCGATGATGAAGATCCGCTTGCCGGCGTACGACGACGCCTCGCGCGTGTCCGCGTAGTGGCGGGCGAGCTCGATGCCTGGCGGCGAGGGACTCCACGGCTGCGCGACGCCGACCGCGAGGACGAGCAGCTTCGCCCGGTACTCGCCGTCCGTCGTCTGGAGCACGAACCGCGTCCCGTCCGGACCGTCCACCCTGGACGTCGACTCCCAGGTGCAGCCATAGCGCACGGCGATGCCCGCCCGCTCCGCGAACGCCTCGAGGTTGGCCTGCATCTCCGGCCGCGACGGGAAGTAGGACGAGCCGTCCATGAACGCCGCCTGCATCGAGCGCAGCTCGGGCTCGAACGTCACGAGGCTGTTCCAGTCGTAGCGCTGGTACTCGCGCGATGTGCGCGCCTCGGGGGCGTACGGCTTGGTCCACGACAGGAGCCGCTGGAAGAACGGCCACTTGCGGAACATGCCACCCGCCGCCGGATCGGCGGACAGGACCGCGTGCTCGATGCCGTAGTGGTGGAGGCCGTACGAGGCCTGCAGGCCGCCCGGCCCGGAGCCGATGACGATGACCGGGTACTCGCCCGGGGGGAACGGGCGGTCGTCGGTCTCGGGTGACGCCATGGCCCTAGCTCCGCCAGCGGTTCGCGTTGCGCAGCCGCCGGGCCTGGGCCTGCAGCATCCGGTACATGACGCGTGGGTACGAGACGAGGAACGGCTCGACCGCGACGCCCGGCATCGCGAGACAGGTCATCGGGGTGACCGCGACGATGTCCGCGGTCGGCGGCTCGCCCAGGAGGATCGACACCTCGCCGAAGAAGTCGCCGCGATGGAGCTCGGAGCGCTTCGTGCCGTCGATGGTGACGTCCGCGTCGCCCTCGAGGATCACGTAGAAGCCCGTGGCGGAGAGCCCCTGGCGCAGGATCCGCTCGCCCTGCGGGAAATAGACCTCCTCGAACGTGCCCGCGACCCCGAGGAGCTGCGGCGTCTGCAGGTCCCCGAACAGGGCGAACCCCGCGAGAATGTCCGCGATCTCCTCTCGCGTGGCCACGCCGTCGCCTCCAGTCACATCGGAATCGCGGCTGCCCGTGCCGCACTCGGCATCCTTGCACACCGGCGCGGGGAACGCACCGCGGGAGCGCATTGACGACGCACGGCCGTGCGGCGCACGATGTCCGCTCAGCCGACCCCCAGGAGGACGCATGACCCTGACCGCGGACCGCCGTGCATCGCTCATCGGCGCGTGCCCGTTGTTCCAGGGTCTCGTGCCGGCGGATCTCGAGGCCGTGGCCGCGCTCGCCATCGAGGTCGACTTTCCGGCGGAGCGGGTCATCGCCCGCCAGGGCGAGATCGGCACGGGGTTCTTCATCGTCGTGAGCGGTCGGGTGCGGGTCGTCCGCGACGGCACCACGGTGGCGCACCTCGGCCCGGGCGAGTTCTTCGGCGAGCTGTCCGTCCTGGACGGCGGGCCGCGGGTCGCCCAGGTCGTGACCGACGAGCCGACGGTGTGTCTCGCGATCGCGTCGTGGGACTTCGAACGCGTGCTGCGCGAGGAGCCCGGGGTGGCCCTGGCGGTGCTCAAGGTCGTCGCGGCGCGCCTGCGCGAGGTCACCTCCGACCACCGGACGTAGGAGCTGCTGCCGCGCCCCATGGCCACGCCCGAGCGCCCCACGGGTCAGATCGCCTTCCTGTTCACGGACATCGAGGGATCCACCCGTCTCGTCGACACGCTGGGGACGGCCGCGTGGCGCCCGCTCCTGGAGCGCCACCGGGCGCTCGTCCGCGCGGCCATCGCCGGCCACGGCGGGTTCGAGCAGGGCACCGAGGGCGACTCGTTCTTCGTGGTGTTCACGTCGGTCTCCGACGCGGTGGGGATGATCGCGGACGCGCAGCGGGCGCTCGCCGCGGAGCCGTGGCCCGAGGGTGTGGCGATCCGCGTCCGCGCGGGCGTCCACTGGGGCCTGGGCGAGCTCGATGCCGACGGGAGCTACGTCGGGCACGACGTCCACCGGGCGGCCCGCGTCGCCTCGGCCGCGCACGGCGGCCAGGTGCTGCTGTCCGAGGCCGCCGCCGACCTCGCGGAGCCGACCCTGCCCGACGGCGTCCGCCTTCGCTCGCTCGGGGCGCACCGGCTCAAGGACCTCCAGCCGGAGCGGATCGCCCAGCTCCTCGTCGACGGGCTCCAGGAGGACTTCCCGCCCATCCGGTCGCTCGACGCGCGGCCCAACAACCTGCCGGTCCAGCTGACGCCGTTCGTGGGCCGGGAGCGCGAGCTGGACGAGCTGCGCCTGCTCCTGGAGGCATCGCGGCTCGTCACGCTCACCGGACCGGGTGGCACGGGGAAGTCGCGGCTCGCGCTGCAGCTCGCGGCATCGGTCGCGGACCGGTTCCCGGACGGCACGTGGTTCGTGCCGCTCGCCGCCATCTCGGACCCGTCGCTCGTCCCGGGCGCCATCGCCGCCGCCATCGGCATCGGCGAGGACCCGTCCCGCTCGCGCCTCGACGTCATCGCGGCCGAGCTGGAGGGCCGCCGGACCCTGCTCGTGCTGGACAACCTCGAGCAGCTCGCCCCGGCGGCGGCCGACGTCGCCGACCTCCTCCGCCGCCTGCCGAAGCTCCAGGTGATCGCGACCAGCCGGTCGCCGCTCCACGTCAACGGGGAGCAGGAGTACCCGGTGCCGGGACTCCCCTCGCCCGTCGACCTCCACGACATCTCGCCGTTCGAACGCGAGCGGCTCCCGCCCGAGCTCCGGCGCCAGACGCCCGAGGCGCTCATGGCGTTCGAGGCCGTCCGCCTGTTCGTCGCGCGGGCGGCGGCCGTCCGGCCGGGCTTCGTGGTGACGGACGGGAACGCGGGCGACGTCGCGGCGATCGTCGCCCACCTGGGCGGCGTGCCCCTGGCCATCGAGCTGGCTGCCGCGCGTGTGCGGTTCCTCACGCCCGCCGCGATCCACGAGCGCCTCGAGGGCCGGCTCGACGTCATCGGCACGGGGTCCGCGGACCTCCCGGAGCGCCAGCGGTCGCTGCGCGGGGCCATCGCCTGGAGCTACGACCTGCTCGATCCGCCCGTCCGGCGGTTGTTCGAGCGGCTGTCCGTGTTCAGCGGCGGGTTCGATCTCACCAGTGCGGAATCGGTGGCCGGCGACGTCGCCGACCTGGGCGTGGACCCGCTCGACGGCCTCGCCGCCCTCGTGGATCACAGCCTCCTGGGCAGCGGCGAGGCGGGCGGCGAGCCACGGTTCACCTTCCTCGAGCCCATCCGGGAGTTCGCCGCGGAGCGCCTCGCGGCGGCCGGCGAGACGGACGAGATCCGGCGGCGCCACGCGGCCGCGTACCTCGCGCTCGCGACTGCCGAGTCGCCGCGGCTGTCCGGCGACCGCCAGCGTGCCGCGCTGGACCGGCTGGAGACCGAGCACGCGAACCTGCGCGCCGCGATCGCCTGGGCCGACGCCACCGCCGACGCGGAGGTCGCGCTCGGGATCGTCAACGCGGTGTGGCGGTTCTGGCAGAAGCGCGGGCACCTCACCGAGGCGCGCGCCAGGGTGTCCGAGCTCGTCGTCCGGCCGTGGTTCGCCGCCGCTCCCGCGCCGCTGCGCGCGCGGACGCACGAGGTCCTCGGCGGCATCGCCTACTGGCAGGGCGACTTCCCGGGTGCGCGGCCCCACTACGAGGAGGCGCTGGCGCTGTGGCGGGCGGAAGGCGACCGGGCGGAGATCGCGAACGCGCTCTACAACCTGTCGTTCACGTTCACGCTGGACACGGCCCTCGACGAGGCGGAGCGAGGCGTGGCGCGCGAGATCATCAACGAGTCCCTCGCCCTCAACCGCGAGCTGGGCAACGACCGGGGGCTCGCGGACGCGCTGTGGGGCCTGGGCGTCCTCTACTACTTCGCCAACGACAACGAGCCCGCCGCCGACGCGTTCGAGCAGGCCCGGGTCCTCTACCACCGCCTCGGGGAGCGGACCCAGGAGGCCTGGGCGCTCCACCAGCTGGGGTCGGCGCGCCTCAAGCTGGGCCAGCTCGAGATCGCCCGACCGCTCCTCCGGGAGGGCCTCCGGCTGTTCGAGGCCGCCGGCGACGTCTCCGCGATGACGCTGCTGCTGGACGACCTCGCCGCGGTCGCCGCGGCCGAGGGCGACGTCCCGCGGGGCGCCCGCCTGCAGGGCCTGTCGATCCGGCTCCAGGCGAGCACCGGGGCGGCGCTCGCCGGCGTGGTCCAGTGGCGGTTCGAGGAGCTGACCCGTCCCGACGCGTCACGGCTGCTCACGGCCGCCGACCTCGAGCGCTTCCGTGCCGAGGGCGCCACGCTCCCCCTGCCGACCGGGGTCCGGTACGCGCTCGACGAGATCGGCTGGGACGCGGCCTGCGCCGAGGCGCAGCTGGACTCCGCGGCGACCGCCGCCGAGGGTGCGGCATGAGCGAGTCGCTGCCCTCGGGCGTCGTCACGTTCCTGTTCACGGACATCGAGGGTTCCACCAAGCGGCTGGCCGCGATCGGCGACAGCGCGTACATCTCGCTGCTCGCGCAGGAGTCGACACTCGTGCTCGACGCGGCGCGCGCCGCGGGCGGCGTCCCGTTCGGGAGCGAGGGCGACGCGCACTTCGTCGCGTTCGCGTCGGCGGCGGCGGGGATCCGGGGGGCGGTCGCGGCCCAGCGGGCGCTCGGGGCACACGACTGGGGCGGCGACCCGGTGCGCGTCCGGATGGGCCTGCACACGGGCGAGGCGGTCGTCGTGGGCGACGACTACGCGGGCTTCGAGGTCCACCGGGCGGCGCGCGTCGCCGCCGTGGGGCACGGCGGCCAGGTGCTCGCGACCGAGTCGACGCGCCTGCTGGCGGGCGATCCGGGGCCCGGGATCACGCTGCGTGACCTCGGCGAGCACCGGCTCAAGGACGTCGCGCGGCCGGAGCGGATCTACCAGGTGGAGGCGGACGGCCTCGACGCGACGTTCCCCGCCCTCCGCTCGCTCGACTCGACGCCCAACAACCTGCCGCCACAGCTCACCTCCTTCGTGGGCCGGGCGGAGGTCGCGGCCGCGGCCGGGCACCTCGAGCGGGCGCGGCTCGTGACGCTGACCGGGCCCGGCGGGACCGGCAAGACGCGTCTCAGCCTCGCCATCGCGGCGCAGGTCGCAGACCGCTTTCCGGGCGGGTCCTGGTTCGTGCCGCTCGCGGCCATCTCCGACCCCGACCTCGTGGCCGCGACGATCGCGGGGACGCTCGGGGTCCTGAGCGCCGCCGGGATGCCGCTCGAGCGGGTCATCGAGTACCTGAGAGATCGCCAGGCGCTGCTCGTGCTGGACAACTTCGAGCAGGTCGTCGCGGGCGCCCCGGTCGTGGCCCGGGTCCTCGAGGGTGCGCCGATGGTCACCGTCATCGTGTCCAGCCGCGCGCCGCTGCGGATCTCCGGTGAGCAGGAGTTCCCCGTCCCCCCGCTCAGGGTGCCCGCGGCCGAGGAGACGGACGCCGACGCGATCGGCTCGACGGAGGCAGTGCGGCTGTTCGTGGAGCGCGCCGTGGCCGTCCGTCCGGACTTCGCGCTGACGCCGGAGAACGCGCCGCAGGTCGCGGAGGTCGTCCGCCGCCTCGACGGGCTGCCGCTCGCGATCGAGCTCGCGGCCGCACGGATCCGGCTGCTCTCGCCCGCGGCCATGGCGGCACGCCTGGGAGACCGGCTGGGCCTCCTCAGCGGGGGTGGCCGGGATCTGCCGGAGCGCCAGCGGACGCTTCGCGGCGCCATCGACTGGAGCTACGACCTCCTGGGCGAGGAGCAGCGGGCGCTGTTCGCGCGGCTCGGGGTGTTCGCGGGGAGCGGCGAGCTCACGATGGCGGAGATGCTGTGCGTCCTGCCGACCGACGAGCCGCCGATCGAGGTCCTCGACGGCATCGAGCGACTCGCCGAGCAGAGCCTCGTGCGGATCGCGCCCGACCCCCACGCGGACATCCGGTTCACGATGCTGGACACGATCCGCGAGTACGCCGTGGACCGCCTGGCCTCGACCGGCATCGAGGCGGACCTTCGGGAGCGGCACGCAGAGGCCTTCCTTGCCCTCGTGCGGACGGCGGCCGGCGACGCGTCCGGGACCCATGACCGCGGTGACTGGCTGGACCGGATCGAGGACGACCACGACAACGTCCGGGCGGCCCTCGACTGGTGGATCGCGTCCGGCAACCACGTGCAGGCGGCGACGCTGCTGGCCGCCGTGTGGCGGTTCTGGCAGATGCGCAACCACCTGGCGGAGGGCCGGCTGCGCGCCGCCGCCGTGCTGGACATGCCCGGCTGGGATCGTGCGCCGCTGCTGGACCGGATGCATGCGCTGGAGGCCGCCGGCGGGCTCGCGTACTGGGCCGGGGACATGGTGTCCGCGCATCGCCACTACAGCGAGGCGGTCGAGACCGCGCGACGGGCAGGCGACGACGCCGAGCTCGCGAACGCGCTGTACAACAACTTCTTCGCGGCGCGGATGGGGCTCGCCGGCGCGAACGACTGGGTGGCGTCGCTCGCCTACGAGGGCCGGCCGATGCTCGACGAGGCCCTGGCGATCTGGGAGCGGCTCGGCGACGAGGACGGCATCGCGAAGGCGCTCTGGGCACTGGCAGAGCACTTCGCGTACCGGCGCGAGTACCCGGAGGCCATCGAGTCCGCGACGCGCGCGCTCGCGATCTTCGAACCGACCGGCAGCAGCTTCTGGACCGCCTGGACCCGGTTCACCCGGGGGTTCGCGTACGCCGCCCAGCGCGATCCCGTCCTCGCCTGCGTGGACCTCGCCACGGCCCTGCGCGAGTTCCAGGCCACGCGCGACGTCTCGGGCGTGGCGCTCGTCCTGTCCGCGGGCGCGTCCGCGATGCTGATGGCCGGCTGGACGGGAGAGGCCTACGCGATGGGTGGCGCGGCGCACCGGGCGATCGCGGAGACGGGACTCCACATCGCCACCCTGTGGCCGGACACGATCTTCCCGGTCCCCGACCTCGCCACGGAGGATCCCACGCTCCGGGCGGCCATCGCGAAGGGCGAGGGGTGGACCCGCGAGGAGTCGGTGGAGCGGGCGCTGACCGCCATCGACGCAGTCGCCGGGGGCTCGCTCGGGCCGGACCGACCGGCGTAGGATGGCCGCATGCAGACGCACGAGGCCGGCTCCGGACCCGCCCCGGACGCGCGAATCCGGCTGATCCCCGACGGTTCGTCGACGGACGTCGAGCCCGAGGACCCGGGGGACCTGGTGCGCACCTGCGCGAACTGCGGCGCCGCGATGGACGAGCGCAAGTGCAAGCTCATCTGCAGGTGCGGGTACTTCCTCTCCTGCTCCGACTACTACTGAACGCGGAGGCGGTGGTGACCGAGCGCGTGCGCGTCCCGCCGATCGAGCTCGTCGTGGACACAGGGGCGGACCCCGAGACGACGTGGCGCGCGCTGACAGACCCCGAGCTGGTCACGCTGTGGTTCACGGACGCCTCGCGGCTCGGACCCGTGGGCAGCCGCTACCGCCTCGACTTCGGGGACGGGAGCGTGGTCGCGGGCGAGGTCCTCGCGCTCGATCCCGGCCGGTCGTTCGGCTACGTCTGGGCGTGGGAGGGCGCGGGCCCGGGTGAGGCCACCCGCGTCTCGTGGACGGTCGAGCCGCATCTGGGCGGGTCGCGGATCCGCCTGGTCCACGAGGGCTGGGACGAGGCCGGCCTCGACGCGCGGGCGCGCGACGACCACGAGGGCTACTGGTCGGGCTACCTCGACGACCTCCGCGACGTCCTGTCGGAGGCGTGACCGGCAACGGCCGGGTCGGACGCGTCGTCCACCGGGGGTTCGGGCGGTTCCACCGCGACGCGCGACTGATCCTCGTCACGAGCCTCGTCGCGGGCGCCGCGATCAGCCTGTGGTGGATCGACTTCAACCTCTACCTGCGGGCCCTGGGCTACGAGACCTCCACGATCGGGCTGGTGTCCACGCTCGCGTCCCTGGCCGGCGGGCTGGTCGCGTTCCCCGCGTCGGCGGCCTCGGACCGCTTCGGGCGGCGCGCGGCGTTCATCGCGGGGCTCGCCGCCGGGATCGTCGCCCTCGCCTGCCTCCTCGCGAGCGAGGCGCTGCCGGTGATCATCCTGTCCGCGGCGCTGTGGTCCATCGGCAACCAGACGTTCCAGGTCGTCGTGTCGCCGTACATGACCGAGCACTCGGAGCCCGAGCACCGCAACGAGCTGTTCGCGATCCAGTTCGCGATCCAGAACGTCACCAACATCGTCGCGGCGATCCTCGGCGGCGTCGTGGCGACGGCGATCGCGGCCGCGATCGGGCTGGAGGCCGGCGGGCCCGGGACCTACCGGATCATCCTCGTGTTCATGACGGTGCTCCTGGTGGCCGGGCTCGTCTCGGTCCTCCGCCTGAGCGACGACCGCCCGTCGCGGACCGTCACGCCGCGCCTCCGGCGGCTCGGCGAGCCGGCGGCGTTCCCCGCGGACCCCCGCCGCTCGCGGACGATCCTCGGGATCACAGTCCGGGACCGGGTGTGGTTCGCGAAGCTCGTGCTGCCGGGCTTCCTCATCTCGATCGGCGCCGGCCAGGTGATCCCGTTCCTCAACCTCTACGTGCAGGGCAAGTTCGGGCTCGACCTCGCGCAGCTCAACGCCGTGTTCGCGCTCACCTCGCTGGGAACGGTCGTCGCGATCCTCCTCCAGCCGACGCTCGCCCGCCGGTTCGGGCAGATCACCTCGGTGGTCATCGTCCAGGGCGCCTCGATCCCGTTCCTCGTCGTCCTCGGGTTCTCGCCGATCCTGTGGACCGTGATCCTGGCGATGGCCGTGCGCAACTCCCTGATGAACGCCGGCAACCCGATCTTCAACGCGTTCGCGATGGAGCAGGTCTCGCCGATCGAGCGGGCGACGCTGGCCGCCGCGATGAGCGTCCTGTGGCAGATCGGCTGGGTCATCGGCGGGATCTGGTATGCCGTCCTCCAGGCGACGGTGGGCTTCGACGCCGGCTACGCGATCAACTTCCTGACCATCATCACGCTGTACACGACCGCGACCTGCCTCTACTGGATCTGGTTCCGCCACGTCGACCGACGCCGTCTCCGGGAGCCGGCGCCCGCCGCCGCCTGAGGCCCCGTGGCCGATTTCGACGTATCCCTCGGCGGCCGGCGCCGGTAGACTTCGGGCATGGCAGAGGCGCCCGCTCCCCAGCGCACGAAGTCCGCGATTCCGAAGAACCCGGGGCGCCACGAGCTGGGCATGAAGGCGACGCTCCTGTTCCCGGACAAGGAGATCGTCGACCGCTACTACGTGCCGCTCGTGTACACCGCGTGCCGCACCTGCTACTCGGAGCTCGAGCCCCAGGAGATCTTCCGCAAGGCGACCGAGGGCGAGATCAACCCGGCGTCGATGCAGCGCCTGATCTCCAACGTCATCGAGAGCGGGCACGGCTCCACGATCGAGCACATCGTGTTCACGTTCGCCCTGTCGGGCGTGTCACGGACGCTGTCGCACCAGCTCGTGCGGCACCGGGCCGGCGTCGCCTTCGACCAGCAGAGCCAGCGCTACGTGAAGTTCAAGGGCGCGGCGACGATGCTGCCGGCGACGATCGCGGAGGGCGATCCTGACCTACGGGCACGCTACGAGGAGCAGGTCGACGGCTCGCTCGGGCTGTACGGCGAGCTGGTCGCGGCGGGCGTGCCGGGCGAGGACGCGCGGTTCGTGTTCCCCAACGCCACGCGCACCAACCTCGTCATGACGACCAACCTGCGGGCCCTCATCCACATGTCCGGCCTGCGGCTGTGCACGATGGCCCAGTGGGAGATCCGGCGGCTGTTCCAGCTCATCCGCCACGAGATCTTCGGGGTGTCGCCGTTCCTGGGCTCCTTCCTCGCGCCCAAGTGCGTCGCGCTCGGCTACTGCGACGAGTTCAACAACCGGGACGAGCACTGCCCCATCCGGCCCCACAAGGACAACGTCCTCGGGGCGTGGGCGCAGAAGAAGGAAGCGGCCCGTGCGGCCGGCCGGGACCTGCCCGTCACGTGATGCGCTGGGGCCGCGCGGGCGCATGAGGCGCCCGGGTCCCGCCCGCCGCGTGCGACCGTCATGACGATCCGGCTCGAGTTCAACCGCATCGCCCCGGGCGTCGTCATCGGGCCGCACCGCCACGGCGTGGAGACGATCGTGTACCTGGCCGGCGGCGAGCTCGTGTTCCAGCACGGTGAGGGCATGGCGCGCCGGGCCACGGTCCACGCCGGCGACGTCCTGTACGAGGCGCCGTCGGAGCTCCACAGCGTGCGCAACGAGGGCTCGGTCGATGCGCTCGCGCTGCTCGCGGCGGTGACGCTGGACGGGACGGCGCGGAACCTCGGCGAGATGCTCCGCCGCTGGCAGGAGGATGACGAGCCCGTCCGGCGGCGCGCCGAGGCGCGCGTCACGGCGCGCGACGGGATCCGGCGCCGGTTCCTCGTGGAGCCCGGCGACTTCCGGTCCGTGACGTTCACGGTGACCGAGGTCGAGGTCGAGCCGGGGGCAGCCGATGCGTGGCACGTCCACCCGGGTGCGGAACACGCCCTCGTGGTGTTCGAGGGCCGTGGCACCATTCAGGTGGGCGACATCGAGGAGACGCTCGAGCCGCTCAAGGGGATCCGGGTCCTGCCCGGGCGGCCCCACCGGGTCGTCAACGACTCCCGGCTGCTGCTGCGCTACTTCGTGTGCGCCTCACCCGGGACGGACCCGACCATCGACCGCGCACCCGCGGAGGCGCCGCAGCGCCGCCTCGACGCCTGATCATCACGACGACCCGTCACGCAGCCCACCAGCCCGTCACCGTGGCGCCGTCCGCGCCGTGCACCACAGCCCAGGAGATGCAGCCATGAAGAAGCCGACCAAGACGGTCACGACGATCGGCGTCGTCGCGTTCATCATCGCCGCGGCGATCACCGGCA
>JAICUV010000197.1 GCA_025935655.1 Chloroflexota bacterium
GACCACGCGATGGATGCGCTGCGGCTGCCGGAAGGCGACCGCGACGTGACGACCCTGTCCGGAGGTGAGCGCAGACGCGTCACCCTCTGCCGCCTGCTGCTGAGCGCGCCCGATCTGCTGCTGCTCGACGAGCCGACCAACCATCTCGACGCCGAGTCCGTGGACTGGCTCGAGCGGTTCCTCCAGGAGTACGCGGGCACCGTCGTCGCCATCACCCACGACCGGTACTTCCTCGACAACGTTGCCAAGTGGATCCTCGAGCTCGACCGCGGCCGCGGGATCCCGTTCAGCGGGAACTACTCCGGCTGGCTGGAGCAGAAGCTCGCGCGGATGGCGACCGAGAACAAGCAGGCCGACGCGAAGCAGCGGACCCTGGCCCGGGAGCTGGAGTGGGTCCGGATGTCGCCGCGGGCACGGCAATCCAAGGGCAAGGCGCGTCTCTCCGCGTACGAGCAGCTGCTGGCCGACGCGAACGACGAGAAGACCGTCACCCGTGAGCTCGAGATCGCGATCCCGCCCGGTCCGCGCCTCGGCGACCAGGTCATCGACGTGCACGGGCTGCGCAAGGGGTTCGGCGACCGGCTGCTCATCGAGGACCTGACGTTCTCGCTGCCGCGCTCCGGGATCGTGGGGATCATCGGGCCCAACGGCGCCGGCAAGACGACGCTGTTCCGGATGCTCATCGGCCAGGAGGCCCCGGACGCCGGTGCCGTGGAGATCGGCGACACGGTCCAGATGAGCTACGTCGACCAGAGTCGCGACGACCTCGACGCCGCCAAGTCAGTGTTCCAGGAGATCACCCAGGGCGTGGAGTACGTGAAGACCGGCGCCCGGGAAGTGCCCGCGCGCGCCTACGTCTCGTCGTTCAACTTCCGGGGGACGGACCAGCAGAAGCTCGTCGGCCAGCTCTCCGGCGGAGAGCGCAACCGGGTGCACCTGGCGAAGCTCCTCCAGTCCGGCGGCAACGTCCTGCTCCTCGACGAGCCGACCAACGACCTGGACGTGGACACGCTGCGGGCGCTCGAGGCGGGCCTGGAGTCGTTCCCCGGCTGCGCGGTCGTCATCAGCCACGACCGCTGGTTCCTGGACCGGATCGCGACCCACATCCTCGCGTTCGAGGGCGACAGCCAGGTCCGTTTCTTCGAGGGCAACGTCAGCGACTACGAGGCGTTCCGGCACAAGGAGCTGGGGTCCGCCGCCGACCAGCCGCACCGGATCCGCTACAAGCGGCTCGAGCGCTAGGACGGGCGCGGGCGGCTGAGGCCCGTCAGGCGGGGAGCAGGTACAGGGCGAACACGAGCGGGGTGGCCGCCGCGAGCGAGTGCGGCGTGCCGGCGGCCATCCGGAGCCACGTCCCCGGGTGCGCCTCGTACGTCTCGCCTCCGACGCCGAGCTCGCCGGTCCCGGACAGCACGTGGACGATCGCCGGGCGCGCGCTCGTGTGCTCGGAGAGCCGCTCGCCTGCGGCCATCGCGAACAGCACCAGCTCGACGCCGTCCGCGTCCGACAGGGTCTGGCTCAGGATCCCGCGCGCGGGCGGCGTCGCCTCCGCGGCGAGGTCCCCGAACAGGGTGTGCGTGCGCTCGTTCATCGGGTAACCGTACGCCCCGCCGGGAGGATCGCTGGGGGCCGGAGGGCCCGCGAGGCACAGGCCAACGGAACCGCAACAACGGTGATCGGGCCCGGCGAACAGGGCCGGCCGACCCTCCTGCCGCAACCCCTCCCGGACCGACCATGTGGACATCGAGACGCGAGCGAGGCGAGGCCCCGCAAGCGCCCACCACACACCTCAGTCGTCCCGCCCTCCGCGTCCCCAATGAGCGGAAGGTCGTGATTGGGAAGGGAAGGTCTCAGATGTACGCACGGTTCAAGATCGTCGGCCTCGGGCTCGTGATCGCCGGGATCGCATTCCTCGGCGTCGGCGGCTACACCTACACGAAGGCGGAGGCCGGGGCCCGCTCGCTGGCAGCGTTCAGCGCCGCCCAGGACGTGAAGCTCGCCTACAACGACCAGGGCCAGCTCGTCGTCGGCACCGCCGAGGACGGCCAGAAGATCCTCGCGCTGCTCGAGAACGACTGGGGCTACACGGTGGACCCGTCCGAGCTCAACCCCAACGACCCGGTCGTCAACACGGCGTCCGAGTACATGGTCCAGATGGCCACCATCGCCTACCACACGCTCAACGGCACCCAGACCGTGACCCTCCCCGAGACCGTCACGGCCAAGGACGGCACGGTCTACCAGGCCGGCACGTATGACGTCCCGGTCGCGGGCCGCTACTGGAGCGACTTCGACCGCAGCAACCCGATCGACGCGAAGGTTCGCGAGCAGGCCTGGACCGGCACGGCCCACGCCCTCATCGCCGAGCTGGGTGTCGGCAGCGTCACCGCCTCGGCCCTCCAGATGGGGCTCGGGATCGCCGCCCTCGCCGCCGCCCTGGGCGCGGTCCTCCTCCTCACGGGGCTGGGCATCGTCTGGGCCGCCCGTCCGGTCGTCGAGTCCGCCACCGAGAAGGCGACCAAGCCGGTCACCGTCCGGGCCGCGATCTAGCGCCGGCACACGCAGGGAGGCTGCGACTCACTCTCCCCCGCAGCCACCCAGGACACGCCGGGCCTCCCCCAGGGCCCGGCGTTTCCGCGTCTGCGGCCGGACGGGACGACGAGGCAGGGCGAGCGACGTACCATCGCCCGGTGATCACGCCCCCGCGACGCGCAGACGGACCGCTCGTCCTCGCCGACATCGGCGGGTACACGTCGTTCCTGCGGGTCGTCCAGGTCGCCCACGCGGAGGACGCGTTCGCGGACGGCAACGTCCCGGACGCCTACGGCTTCGTCTCCAGCCTGCTCGACGGCATCGTCGGCGAGCTCGTGCCGCCGTTCACCCTCTCGAAGCTCGAGGGTGACGCCGTGTTCGCCTACGCGGAGACGGACGCCGCGCTTCCCCGGGGCGACGCGCTGCTCGCCTGCATCGAGGCGTGCTACGCGGAGTTCCAGCGCCGGCTGGGGCAGGCGCACGACACCTGGACCTGCCGCTGTGACGCGTGCATGCGGATCAACGAGCTCGATCTCAAGTTCATCCTCCACGCTGGGCCGTACGTGATCCAGTCGATCGCCGGCGCCGCGGAGCTCGTGGGGCCCGAGGTGGTGATGGCCCACCGGCTGCTCAAGAACGACGCGCTCGCCGTGCTGGGCAGCGGCGCGTACGCGCTGCTCACCGCCGACGCGGTCCAACGGTTCGGCGTTCCGACCGACGCCGCGACCCCGATGCCCGCGACGTACGAGCACTACGAGCCGATCGACACCTTCCTGTACCGCCTGCCGCGCGCCTGAACGTCCCTCAGCCGGCGAGGGCGAGCAGCGGGTCGCCCGCGTTCATCGCCAGCGAGCTCACGAGGAAGATCACCACGCCGTCCATGGGCGCCTGCGGGCGCTCGAGCACGGCCCCGAACGCGTCCTGGACCTCGCCTACCACGGTCCCTGCGGTGACCCGGTCGCCCACGCTGACGCCCGGATGCCAGTACCCGCTCGTCGTCGCGCGCATCCACGCCTCGGTGGGCAGGACCTCGGTCGTGAACGACGGCTCGTCGGGTGCCTCGTCGATGAGCCCGGCCGCCCGGAGGAGGCGTCGGAACCCCGCGGCGTGGAGCGCGACGTCCTCGGCCGGCCACCGACCCTGCCCGCCCACCTCGCCCAGGACCGCGGGGATCCCGAGCGACGCGGCCGCGGTGGTCGTCGTGCCCGGTGACGGCCCGATGAGCAGGTACCGCAGCCCGTACGCCTCCGCGAGCTCGCGACTGCGCGCGTCCACGGCGGCGTCGCCCGTGTCCTCGATCCCGGTGAACGACACCAGCGCCTCGTTCATGTCGCCGCAGTGCATGTCGACGAACACGTCCGAGCCCGTGATGACCGCCGTCGTGAGCCAGTGCGCGAGGCGCTGCGTCGGTGCGCCGGACGAGTCCCCCGGGAACTGCCGGTTGAGGTTCAGCCCATCGAGCGGGTTGACGTAGATCGTCCTGGCGGCGAACGCGAGCGGGCTCGCGGTGAGCACGGCCACGAGGCAGCCCCGCACCCGCGCAGGGTCCAGCGCGAGGGCCACCTCGCGCAGGGCGGCGATCGACACGTACTCCGCGCCGTGGATGCCCGCCGTGACCGAGACGCGCGCCCCGGGCAGCGACCCGTGGACGATGACGACGGGCAGCTGGACAACGGCTTCGCCGAGATCGACGGGCACGAGGCCGGTGGCGCGCGAGCCTGGCGCCGCGCTGATGGGGCCGATGGTGATGGGCTGGCGATCGCTCATCGGCCAAGGGTCCGGCGCGCGGGCGCTACCCGACCACGTCCAGCGCGAGCGCGATCTCGCGCGCCCAGCGGCGGATGCGGTCCCAGTCGCGGAAGTCGCCGATCGGATGGGTTGCCAGGACCTGGGGGTCGATCGGCGCGTCGGCCGCCAGGCGGCCACCGAAGGTCCGGTGCCCGAGGATCCGGAGCTCGGCCGTGATCTCGGCCGCGTTCGGAGTCATCGGCAGGTCCTGCGCGGCCAGCTTCGCATCGAGCGGCCCCGACGAGAACGCCCACAGCCGCGCGGCGTTGAGGCCCTCGACATGCCGGTGGACGAACCGGTTCGCGTCGCGCTGCCAGTGGGCGGCGTAGAGCGCGCTGCCGATGACCACGGCGTCGTAGCCGTCGATCGACCGGACGTCGTTCATCGCGAGCACGTCGGCCGCATGGCCCGCGGAGTGGAGCTCCGCGCCGATGACGTCGGCGATCTCCCGCGTGGAGCCGAGCTTGGTGGCGTAGGCGACGAGGATCCGGGCCATGGCGATCGCATTCTGCGACACCGGCGTCGCGATCGCGCACCCATCGGGACCGGCCGGGAGCGTGCCCGTCGGCGTGCCGGGAACATGTCGAACCGGCGGGGGACGCCCGCCGGCTCGATCGCGGAGATGGCACCGCCCTGTGCCGGGCGGCGGGGACGTCAGGCAGGCACGACCTGCGGCACCCCGGCCGGGGTCTCGACGACGTCGCCGGACATGAACCACTGCCGGAAGCCCGCGGGGAACCGGGCGGCCAGGACGCCATCGAGGCCGTAGTACCTGCCGGCGCCGAGGCCCGTGATCGTGGCGCAGATCAGGGCGTAGGTCAGGTGCTGGTTGACGATGCCGTAGGCGAAGTCCCACGCGGCGACGAAGAAGAACAGCATCATCAGGGTGCCCATGGCGCCCGCGAACCGGGTGAACAGGCCGAGGATCAGGGCGATCCCGATCCCGATCTCGCCGAACACGACGAGGTTGTTCACGAGCGGCATCAGGCCGGAGTCCGCGAGGCTCAGCCAGACCTGGTGGGTGGGGTTGAACACGGTGCCCTCGGCGACCTCACCGGAGACGAACGGCCAGCCCAGGGTGCCGTTGGTGGCGAACTTGAGGAAGCCCGCCGCGTCGAACGCCTTGGCGGCCGTGAACTTCTCCAGGCCCGCCCACAGGAAGATGATCCCGACCATGACGCGAAGGAGCGCGATCCCGCGCTTGTGGATGGTTCCCGTGATCTCCACGGCGACTACCTCCGGACCCTTCCGTCCGGCGAACACCACCGGCGGCCCTCAGATGCGGGGTCCCTCTGTCTGTCTCCACCATGCCGCCCCGGCACCCGGCGAGTTGCGGTCCGTTCGGCCCGTTCCGCGCGGGCCATTGGGAGGGCAGCACGGGGTCCTGCCGGTGCACGACCGGACGCGTAGGCTTGGCCCGTGCACGAGCCGGAGCGGACGAGCGTCGCGACCCTGGACACCGCCCCGCCGGCCATGCGCGCGCGGCTGGCCGCCTGGGTGCGTGCCGCACCGGGCTATCCCGCGGACGCCGGCGATCGGCGGACCGTCGAGGTCCTCGGCCTCGCGCTCCCGTTCCGGGCGACGATCGCCGTGCTCGCGGTCGCTGCGCTCGTGCTGCTCGACTACCACGGCCGCATCGACGGGCTGGTGGAGGCACTGCTGGGGCCGTTCGGCGACACGGCCGCGGACGCGAAGCGGCTCCAGTCCATCGGCCGTCTGATCGTGCTCGGCGCGATGCCGCTCGCGATCATCGTGCTCGTCCTGCGTGACCGGCCGTCACGCTACGGGCTGCGGGTGGGCGACTGGCGGGCGGGCGCCTGCATCGCCATCGGCGGCGCGGCCGTGATGACGCCGGTCGTGCTCGCGCTTGCCCGGGTGGACGCGTTCGCGGCGTACTACGCCCCGCAGGGCGCAGGCGCGAGCCCCTGTGACGTGTTCCTGACCACCGCCCTCGAGGTCATCCCGGCCGAGTTCTTCTTCCGCGGCTTCCTGCTGTTCGCCCTGCTGCGGGCCGTCGGGCCGATCGCCGTGGTCATCGCCACGCTGCCGTTCGCGTTCGTCCACCTGGGCAAGCCCGAGGTGGAGACGCTGAGCACGCTGCTGGGAGGGATCGCGTACGGCTGGCTGGACTGGCGGACCGGCTCGGTCCTGTGGAGCGGCCTCGCGCACACGTGGATCCTCGGGTTGGTCGTGATCGCCTCCGCGGCCGCCGCCGGTAC
>JAICUV010000280.1 GCA_025935655.1 Chloroflexota bacterium
CCACGGTGCCGTCGGCGATCGCGCGGGCGACGGCGCCCTCGGCGAGCTCGCGGTACATGGCCAGCAGCGCCACGGAGTCGACATCGAACACGGGCCGCGCCAGGCCCTCGAACCCGTCCACCGGGTAGTCGCCCGAGACCGCGAGGATCGTGTGCAGCCCGCGTGACAGGAGGTCCCAGCCCAGGCTCTGGAGCGCGTTCCGGTTCCGGTCACGAGCGGCAACGTGGACGATCACGTCATGGCCCAGGTCCCGCAGCGCCTCCGCCGGTGCATCGGGGCTGAGGCGCGCATGGCCGCCGGCGTTGTCCGTCACCGAGAGCGCGGTGATCCGGGGGTCGCCTGCCAGCCCGGCGGCCATCCCGAGGGGCCGCTGCCCCCGCGGGTCGCCCAGCTCGCCGGCCCACGGGACGAGCTCCACGACGGTCGCGAACGCTCCGGCCTCGCCGAGGACGCGTCGGAGCGCGCCGGGTCCGGTGGCCAGCAGGTTCGGGGTGGTGGCTGACATCCGCATCGGTCCCTCAGGCAGCGATCGGCTCGAACAGGCAGCCGTCGGTGAACAGGTCGAAGAAGTCCGGCTCGGACTCGAGCTCCACGTGCTCGATCCGGCGCGTCAGGGCATCCAGCGCGGCGAGACGGCGGCGCGAAAGGAGGAGGGCGCGTGCGCCCGCGATGGACGCGTTCCCGGCCCGGACCACGCGTCCTGCATCCACCGGGACAAGGAGCCCGATCGCGATGGCTGACGCGACGTCGAGGGCGTTCGCGAACCCGCCGGCCAGGTAGACGTGCTCGATGTCGCCGGGGACGAGCCCGAGGCGCCGGAGCAGGACGCGCTGTCCGACCGCGGTGGCGGCCTTCGCGATCGACAGGTGTCCGATGTCGCTGCGCGACAGCGTGATCCGCGGGTCCTCGACGATCGCCAGCTCCTGGCACCGGTCCGCGAAGCCGCCCCTGGCGGTGAGCCGGGTCGCGCCGCGGAGCTCCGCGAGGAGATCCACCAGGCCGGACCCGCAGATCCCCTCCGGGCGCACGTCGCCGATCGTGCGCAGGGCAAACCGGCCCGTCGCGCGGTCGAGCGTCGCGCCCTCGATCGCGCCCTCCGCGCCGGGCATGCCGTGGCGGACGCCGCCGCCCTCGAACGCGGGCCCCGCGGGGCTGGACGCGGCGACGATCCGGTCCCCGTCCGAGACGATGACCTCCGTGTTCGTCCCGATGTCCACCAGCAGGAACGAGCCACCGCGCTCGACCGCGCTCACGGCGACGAGGTCCGCGGCGGCGTCCGCGCCGACGTGGCTGGCGATGATCGGGCCACCGGTCACCCGCGCTCGCGGGTTCATGAGCAGGCCCAGCTCGTGGGCGCGTCGCTCGATGGCGGTCGAGGCGGCGGCGCCGTCCCGGACCGCGGTCTCGGTGACCGATCGGTACGGGATGCGCCCGATCGGGTGCACGTCCAGCCCGAAGGCGAGGTCGCGCATCGTCGGGTTGCCGACGACCACCGCGTCCACGATCCGCCGCCGGTCGATGCCGAGGGCGGACTGCAGGCGCCGGAGCTCGTGGTTGACCGCGTGGCGCAGCGCCTGGCGAAGCTCGCCCGGCAGCTCCCCGTCGTAGGAGATCCGGGTCATGACGTCCGACCCGCCAAAGCGCTGCGGGTTCTCGAACGCGGCGACGGCGAGGATCGCGCCGGTCTCGAGGTCGACGAGCTCGAGGACGACCGTCGTGGTGCCCACGTCGAGGGCGAGCCCGACGGGTGCGCCCGACGCGGGCCCGAGGTCGGTGCCGTCATCCGCGACGTATCGGCCTGCCGCGGTCACCACGACCCCCGGGTCGAGATCCACCGCGGCCGTCGCCATCTCCGGGGCGAGCTCGATGCGCAGCCGCCGACGGAGGACCGCGAGCTCGACGTCGTGTTCGGCGCGCTCGACGCGCGCCTGGCAGGCGAGCCGGAAGCCCGGTCGCAGGAACGCCTCCTGGGGCGTGGGCCGCGACAGCTGGTCGCCGCCCGCACGGACCTCGACCACGCACTCGTGGCAGCGACCCGTCCGGCGGCACGACGCGGGGACGACCACCGACAGCTCGGCGGCCTCCTCGATCAGGAGCTCCCCGGGAACGAGCGGACGACGCTCGGACCCGTGCACGACATCGGGCATCGGGCCAAGTCTGGCCGTGCGAAGAGGGGCCCGGATGGTCCCTCGGACCCTTCCGGCGGGACCTTCCGCCCTATTGCGCCACGTGGTGCCCGCGGGACGCTGGCGCTCAACGGCCCTGGAAGGGGGCCCGGTGGCTTCGCGTACCCCGAATCCGCGCGTCCCGGCCTGCCGAGCAGAGACCCGACCCGAGGAGCACGAGATGACCGAACAGCTGCTGCGCGCGATGCGCCAGTCGGTGATCGACGGCGACGCCGCCGCCGCGACCACCCTCGCCGAGCAGGCGCTCGCCGCCGGCATGCCGCCGCTCGAGGCGATCGACGACGGGTTCGTGCCCGGGCTCTCCTGGGTCGGCGAGCAGTTCGGCCTGGGCGAGCTGTTCCTGCCGGACATGATGCTGGCGGCCCGGGCGATGCAGAAGGGCCTCGCCGTCCTGGAGCCGGAGATGCAGCGCCAGGCGGCGACGCGCCATGTGCTCGGTCGAGTGGTGATCGGCACCGTCAAGGGCGACATCCACGAGATCGGCAAGAACCTCGTCGGGATGATGCTCGCGACCTCGGGCTTCGAGGTGCACGACCTCGGCGTGGACGTGGCGCCCGAGCGGTTCGTGGAGGCCGCCCAGGAGCACGACGCCGACCTCGTCGGCATCTCCGCCCTGCTCACGACGACGATGGCCGGTCAGCGGACGGTGGTCGAGGCGATCGAGGCCGCGGGCCTGCGGTCCAGGGTCAAGGTGATCGTCGGGGGCGCGCCCGCGAGCGCCCAGTGGGCGTCGGAGATCGGCGCGGACGGCTACAGCGAGGACGCGATCGGGGCCGTGGCGCTCGCCCGGCAGCTGCTCGGCGTCGGCGAGGTGGTCGCGGCGGGGTAGGCGCCGCCCCACCCCCTCGGCCCGCATTGCGCCCCGTCAGGAGTTCGGTTCGCATGGAGTCCACCGCCCGTCCCGGGTCGCCCCGCCCGCAGCTCCAGGTCCTGTCCCCGGCGGCCGTCCGCCGCGTCCACGAGGCCACGCTCGACGTCATCGAGCGGGTCGGCGTCCGCTTCCCGTCCGAGCGGGCACTCGCCACGTGGGAGGCGGCGGGTGCGACGGTCGATCGCTCGACGTCGGTCGTGCGTGCGCCGGGCGAGCTGATCGAGCGCGCCCTCGCCACGGCGCCGCCCGTGTACACGCTCGCGGGGCGCGACCCCGCGCGCGACCTGCCGCTCGACGGCGAGCACGTCCACCTCGGCACCGACGGCTGCGGGATCGAGGTGCTCGACCCGTGGACGCTGTCCGTCCGGCGGTCCGCCCTCCAGGACGTCGCCGACATCGCCCGCGTCGCCGACGCGCTCGACCCGATCGCCTTCCACTGGGTCGCCGTGTCCGCGCAGGACCGGCCACCTGCGACGCGGTCCCTCGACGAGGTCGCGGCGGTCTGGCGCAACTCGACCAAGCACGTCCAGACCGAGAGCATCGTCACGCCCGGCGAGACGGAGGCGGCCATCGAGATGGCGGCCGCGATCGCCGGCGGACGGACGGCGCTCCGCGAGCGGCCGGTGCTGTCCCTGATGCAGTGCACGATCAGCCCGCTGGCCCATGACGGTGGCGCGCTCGACGCCTCGCTCGTCGCGGCGGAAGCGGGCATCCCGGTCGGATTCATGACGATGGCGTCGTGCGCGTTCTCCGGTCCGGCGACGGTCGCCGGCTCGCTCGTCGTCGGCAACGCCGAGGTGATCACCGCGCTCGCGCTCCTCCAGCTCGCATCTCCCGGCGCGCCCGTGTACTACGCGGCCGCCCAGACGGCGATGGACCTCCGGTCCGGCGCGTACACCGGCGGCGGTCCAGAGGACTTCCTGTTCGGCGCCGCGACCAACGAGCTGGCGGACTTCTACCGCGTCCCGCTGTCGATGGGCGCGTACGCGACCGGCGCGAAGCGCTCGGACTGGCAGGCGGGCGTGGAGAACGGGCTGTCCTCGTTCATGGCGTCCGTGTCCGGCGCCGACATGCTGCTCGGTGCGGGGCTCCTTCACGGCTCGCGGATCTGGTCCTACGAGCAGCTGGTGCTGGACACCGAGATCGACGGGATCGTGCAGGCGATGCTGC
>JAICUV010000056.1 GCA_025935655.1 Chloroflexota bacterium
CCGTGCCCGCGGGCGTTGACCGATCGTTAACGGGAGCCGAACGACCCGTTGACTCCACCCGGCCAGCCTTCGCTCGTGGTCGTCCCGTCCTCCTCCCAACCCGGCCTCCGCTCCGCCCTGCCTCCGCGGCACGCGGCGCCGGTCCGGGCAACCTGGCTCGTGCTGGCGGTTGACGGCCCGGCGACCCTCGTACCAGCCGAGGTCCCCACGACGGCGGCCCGCGTCGTCGCCGATCCGACCCGTTTCCGCGCCTTGCTGCTCGCGGAACGACCCCGGATCGTCGTCTGCTCGGAACCGCCCGCCGACCGGGCGACGCTCGACCTCGTGACCGCCGAACGCCGCCGGCGTTCACGGATGCGGGCCGTGCACCTGGCGCCCCCGGATGCGGTGGAGGCGCGGCTCGCCGCGCTCGCCGCCGGGTTCGATGACGCCATCCCGTCCGCGACCCCCTTGTCGGAGCTCGTGGGGAGGCTCGCCTGGCTCGACGCGAGGGCGCGGCCGCGCGACGGCTCCGGTACCGCGCTCCCGGTCGGCGACGACCTGGAGCTCGACCTCGTCGCGCACGAGCTGCGGCGAGGCGACTCGGTGATCCATCTCCGGCCCAAGGAGTTCGGGCTGCTCGCGCTCCTCGCCGCACACCCGGGTCGGGCGTACACGCGCCGCCAGCTGCTGGACCGGGTCTGGGGGCCCGACCACGAGGGGGGCATGCGGACGGTCGACGTCCACGTGCGGTGGCTCCGCTCGAAGATCGAGCGCACGCCGGAGCGGCCCGTCCACCTCGTCACCGTCCGGGGTCTCGGCTATCGCCTGGACGACCCAGAGCGTTAACAGCGCCTTAACACCCGACACACGGCGTGTTGACGGGCCGGACCAAGAGTGACACCGGCAGCAACAGGACCAGACACCCCCGGCGCACGTGCGCGCCGACCGACTTCTGGAGGAGTCATCCGTGACCTTCGCAACGTCAACGCGCCTCGGCGGGCTCGCGCTCGCCACGACGCTGCTCGTCGCCGCCTGTGGCGGCAGCAGCGCCACGACGGCGCCCGACACGACTGCGCCGACGACGGCGCCCGAGAGCCAGGCCGCCGAGAGCATGGGTGCCGGGAGTCCGGCCGCCGGCGAGTCGATGGCCGCCCTCCCGACGGCACCTGCGCCGCCGACGGGAGACGTCAAGCTCCAGGGCGCGGGCGCCACCTTCCCGGCTCCCCTGTACCAGACCTGGTTCGAGACCTACGGCGGCCAGTACCCCAACATCCAGGTGGACTACCAGGCCAACGGCTCCGGGGCCGGCATCAAGGCGATCACGGAGGGCACCGTCGACTTCGGCGCCTCCGATGCCGCGATGAAGGACGAGGAGGTCGCCGCACTGCCTTCGGGCGTGACCGTCCTGCACGTGCCGACCGCGCTCGGCGCCGTCGTCGTCATCTTCAACGTGAGCGGCCTGGCCGCCGTCAACCTCGACGGCGACACGGTGTGTGGCATGTTCCTCGGGACCATCACCACCTGGAACGATCCGAAGATCGCGGCCCTCAACCCGGGTGCGACCCTGCCCGCCACGCCCGTGACCGTCGTCCACCGCTCCGACGGCTCCGGCACGACGAACGCCTTCACCACCTACCTCGACACCGTCTGCCCCGACTGGCACGGCACCGTCGGCGCGGGCAAGGAGGTCAACTGGCCCACGGGCATCGGTGCCCAGGGGAACGACGGCGTCGCCGGGTCCGTCAAGCAGACCGACGGAACGGTCGGCTATGTCGAGCTGAACTACGCGACGCAGGCCGGGCTGACCTCCGCAGCCCTCAAGAATGCCGACGGCAAGTTCGTCGCCGGCTCGACCGACGGCGTGACGGCCGCCGCCGAGGCCGCGGTCGCCGACTTCCCGGCCGACTTCCGCCAGGCACCCATCATCAACGGCGCCGGCGCGGACACCTACCCCATCGCCGCCTACACCTATCTCCTCATCCCCGTCGAGTGGTCCGATGCCACCAAGGCGAGCGCGATGATCGCGTTCACCGCCTGGGCGCTGACCGAGGGGCAGGCGGCCGAGACCGGTCTCGGCTACGCCCCGCTTCCGGCCGACATCCAGTCGAAGGCCCTCGGCGAGCTCCACAAGGTCACTGCCGGCGGGACGGCCGTCTGGCCCTGATCACGCGCTAGCCTCTCCTCCTCCCACCAGCCGGCCCTGGCTTCTCGGACAGGGCCAGCTGGTTGCTCGATTTCCCCCTCCAGCGCCCATGGCTTACGGTGGCAGCCCACGATGAACAAGCACCCATGACAACGGCGACCACGACCCCCGAGCGCGACACGCGGCTCACCGAGGGCGGCCGGAGCGCGGAGCGACCGTTCCGCGTCCTGTCGCGCCTTTCGGCGTGGTCCATCATCGTGCTGCTGATCGCGCTGGCCACGATGCTCGTGCTCACGAGCCTGCCGGCGTTCAAGGAGTTCGGCGTCTGGGCGTTCGTGACCGGGACGACCTGGGATCCCGTGAAGGCGGTCTACGGGGCCCTGCCGTTCATCATCGGGACGCTCTTCTCGGCAGCCATCGCGATCGTGATCGCGACACCGATCGCGATCCTGACCGCCATCTATCTCGCGGAGCTGGCCCCGCCGCGGCTCGCCGTGCCGCTCACGTTCACGATCGAGCTGATCGCGGCCATCCCCTCCGTGGTCATCGGCCTGTGGGGCGTGTTCGTCCTCACGCCGATCCTCAAGAACACCGTGGAGTCGTTCCTCGTGGCGACGCTCGGCCAGCGTTTCGCCCTGTTCGAGGGGCCACCGCTGGGCATCGGGCTGTTCGCGGCGGGGGTGATCCTTGCGATCATGATCCTGCCGACCATCGTCTCGATCTCGCGCGAGGTGATCTCGTCCGTGCCGATGACCCAGCGCGAGGCGATGTTCGCGCTCGGGGCGACTCGCTGGGAGGTCGTCACCAAGGCCGTCCTCCCCGTCGCGCGCTCGGGCATCGCCGGCGCGATCATCCTGGGGCTCGGCCGCGCCCTGGGCGAGACGATGGCCGTGACCATGGTCATCGGCAACTCCCAGGACATCCCCACCTCGGTGTTCGATCAGGCGCAGACCATCGCGTCCAAGATCGCGACCACCTTCAACGAGGCGTCCGTGGGGCTGCAGACATCGAGCCTGATCGCCCTCGGCCTGATCCTCCTGGTGATCACGGTCGCGCTCAACATCGTCGCCAGGCTCCTCGTCTGGCGGACCACCGGCATGGCGGCGGGAGAGTGAGATGACGACCATCACGACCCCCGTCGCGGCCTCGCGCCTGCACCAGCGGTCGGCCGGCGACCGGCGCCGCCAGGTCCTCGACCGGTTCATGCGCGCGCTGGCGGCACTGGCGGCGGTGCTCGCGGTCGTCCCGCTCGTGGCGATCATCTTCTTCGTCGCCGTCAAGGGCGTGGCCGCGCTGAACCTGGACCTCCTGACGAAGGCGCCGCGTGCCCTCGGCATCGGGGGCGGCGCCCTGAGCGCGATCCTGGGATCGATCCAGATGGTCGGTCTCGCGACGCTGTTCGCCGTCCCCATCGGCATCATGGCCGGGGTCTACGTCAACGAGTTCAGCGGCCGCCGCTCGGCGCGGGTCATCCGGTTCGGTGCGGACGTCCTCGTCGGGGTCCCGTCGATCCTCGTCGGGATCTTCGTGTTCACGTTCCTCGTCCTGCCGTTCAAGCAGTACAACGCGTTCGCGGGCGCCGTGGCCCTCGCCGTGATCATGGTCCCGGTGATCATGCGCACGACCGAGGAGATCCTGAGGCTCGTGCCGGGCACGCTCCGCGAGGCCTCGCTGGCGCTCGGCGTCCCGGTGTGGCGGACGGTCACCAGCGTCGTCGTGCCGACGGGCATCGCGGGCATCCTGACGGGCGTGATGCTGGCCGTCGCGCGGGCCGCGGGCGAGACCGCGCCGCTGCTGTTCACGGCGCTCGGGAGCCGGCTCGTGAACGTCGGCAACTTCAGCGAACCCATGGACGCCCTGCCCCTGTTCATCTACAACAACGCGCGCCAGCCGTACGACAAGCTCAACGAGCAGGCGTGGGGCGCGGCCTTCCTCCTGTTGCTGTTCGTCCTGACGATCAACGTCCTCGTGCGCTTCCGCACGTGGGGTCGTCGGGCTGGATGAGGACCCGATGACTGTGAACCTCACCCCACCCACGACCACGCCCGCCGATACCGACGGGCACGCGACCGCGCCGGGCCCCGAGATCCCCGCGCCGGACTCGTCCGTGCCCGCGCCGTCTCCGACCGCCGAGATCACCGCAGCCGGACCTGCGACGACACCCACGGCGAGCGGCCGGATCGAGATCCGCAACCTGTCCGCGTACTACGGGGACTTCCGAGCGGTCCGGGACGTCACCATGACGATCCCGCCACACGCGGTGACCGCGATCATCGGGCCGTCAGGCTGCGGCAAGTCGACCTTCCTGCGCTCGCTCAACCGGATGCACGAGCTGACGACCGGCGCCCACATCGAGGGCGAGCTGCTGCTCGACGGGATGAACCTGTACGACCCCGCCGTCGACCCCGTCCAGCTGCGCCGCGTCATCGGCATGGTCTTCCAGCGCCCCAACCCGTTCCCGACCATGTCGATCTACGACAACGTGGTCGCGGGCCTGCGCCTGACCGGCCGGCCGCCGAAGTCAGCCCTGGACGAGACCGTCGAGCGATGCCTTCGATCCGCGGCCCTGTGGGGAGAGGTGAAGGACAAGCTCAAGCAGCCGGGCACGTCGCTCTCCGGGGGCCAGCAGCAGCGCCTGTGCATCGCCAGGGCGCTCGCCGTCCGCCCGGAGGTGCTGCTCATGGACGAGCCCGCGTCGGCGCTGGACCCGGTCGCGACGCTGCGGGTCGAGGAGCTCATCAACGAGCTGCGAGCCGAGTACACGATCATCATCGTCACCCACAACATGCAGCAGGCCTCACGGGTCAGCGACCGTACGGCCTTCTTCAACATGGGTGACGACCGCGCCGGCTACCTCGTCGAGATGGACGCGACCCAGAAGATCTTCACCAACCCCTCGAACACCCTGACCGAGGACTACGTCTCGGGCCGGTTCGGCTGAGCGCGGAGGCACCACCATGACCGAACAGCAGCGCGAGCCGCGCGAGACCATCGGGACGATGACGCAGGGCGTGTTCGAGACCGTCGAGGGGCACCGCGACCTGCCGATCGAGGCATCCCACCCGCTGCGCTCCAACTACGACCGCGAGATCGCCGAGGTGAAGGACAACGTCCTGCGCATGGGCTCGCTGGTCGAGAGCCAGATCCGGGCGGCGATCAGCGCCCTCGTGACCCACGACGCCGAGGCTGCCCTGCGGGTGATCATCGACGATCGCCAGATCAACGAGGTCCAGCGCAAGGCGACGGCGATGATCGCCGCGGTCATTGCGACCCAGGCGCCGGTCGCCCGCGACCTGCGCTTCCTGCTCACGCTCGACCACGTGAGCTACGAGCTGGAGCGCATGGGCGACCACGCGTCGTCGGTGGCCAAGCAGGCGCGCAAGCTCGCGCCCTTCCCGCCGCTCGGCAACTACGTGGACCTCCCGGTGCTCGGCGAGCGGGTCGCCGAGCTCGTCCGCGGGATCATCCGGGCGCTCGTGGACGTGGACCAGGACCGCGCCCGCGAGGTCGCGGCGCTCGACGACGAGGTGGACGACCTGTACCACGCGATCTTCGACCGGGTCCTCGTCCTGATGCGCGAGGACGCCGCCAACGTCGAGGCCGGCACGCGGATCCTGTTCGCGTCCCACTACCTCGAGCGGATCGGCGACCGGGTCACCAACATCGCCGAGGACATCGTGTTCCTCGCCTCCGGCGAGGTCGAGGACCTGAACCCATGACCGCGCCGCACCACGACGACCACGACCACCGCGCGTTCCACGACGAGCCGGGCACGGCACCCGTCCGGATCCTCGTCGTGTGCACGGGCAACAGCGCCCGCTCGATCCTCGGCGAGGCGATGTTCCGCCACCTCGGCGGCGAGCGGGTGGAGGTCCACTCGGCGGGCACGCACCCGTCCGTGGTCAACCCGCTCGCGATCCGCGTCCTCGAGGAGGTGGGGATCGCCACCGACGGCCTGCGCTCGAAGTCCGTCAACGAGTACCTGGGCCAGCGCTTCGACTACGTCATCACGGTGTGCGACGACGCGCGGGACGCGTGCCCGGTGTTCCCCGGCGTCCACGAGACGATGCACTGGAGCTACCCCGATCCCGCCAAGGCCGAGGGCCCCGAGGAGCAGCGCCTCGCGGCGTTCCGCGCCGTGCTGATGGGCATCGGCCAGCGCATCCATGCCTTCCTGCCGCTCGCGGAGCGGTACGCTGCGGAGCGAAAGCCCGTCGAGCTGGGCTGACTCCTGCCGCGGGAGGCACCGCATGATCGCCGTCCACCTCCTCCGCCACGCCCATGCCGGGGACCCGGAGCGCTGGACCGACGACGACAGCCTGCGCCCCCTGTCCGACAAGGGCCGCCGCCAGTGCGAGCGCCTGGGCCGGCTGCTCGCCGGTCTCGACGAGTCGCCGGACCTGTTCCTCACCTCGCCCCGGGTCCGCGCCACGCAGACCGCACAGCTCGTCGCGGACGCGGTCGGCGCGCCCGTGGTCGTGGACCGCCGGCTCGCCGCTCCGTTCGACATCGCGGTCCTCGAGGACCTGCTGCTCGCGCACGCCGACGCGGAACGGCCGTGCTTCGTGGGTCACGACCCGGACTTCAGCGAGCTGCTCGGCGAGCTCGTGGGCGTGGCCGCCGTGCCCATGCGCAAGGGCGCGATCGCCCGCGTGGACGTGCCGAGCCGGGACCTCGTGCCCGGCCGCGGCGTGCTGCGGTACCTCCTGCCGCCGGAGGTCGTCTCCGGCCGGTAGCGGGTGCTACCCGCGCGTCCAGCGCCAGTGCATCTCGTGCACGAGGGGCCCGCCCGGCAGCACGACCTCGGGCGCCAGGTTGACGGCGTCCGGCGGGCCGCTCTGGGGCTCGACGCAGATCGCGTCCACGGGATGCGTGTAGACCACCCACCACGGACAGGTGGACTCGAGCTCGAGGCGGAGCGCGCTCCCCCACTCCAGCGCCGGCGGGCGGCGGACGCCCGTGAACGCGTCGTCCCACGGGCCGGCGGGCGGCGTGACACGCTCCCCGGTGGGCATGCCCTCCGCGTCACGGACGAGCATCTCGGCGGCGTCGAAGTCGAGGCTCGCGGGCGCGCTGACCTCGGCCAGCCTGCGCCTGAACCACGGGTGCCAGCCCACGGTCGCGGGCATCGGCTCGCGCGCGTCGAGGCGGATCGTCACGGTCAGGCCGTCCTCGTCCAGCGCGAACCGCTGCTCCACCCGGCCGCGGAACGGCCAGCGCTCGTCGAGCTCGATGTCGATCGTGTCCGCGGATCGCACGGTCCAGGGGCGGTCGTACACGACGCCGTGGATCGCGTGCGGCGGCATCCCGAGCGGCAGCTGGTGCTCGCGCCCCTCGAAGGCGAACCGTCCGCGCCGGATCCGCCCGGCCCACGGCGCCATCGGGTAGCAGCCCCAGTGGATCAGCCCCTGCGGGTCGCTCGTGACGAGCAGCTCCCGGCCGCCGACGACGACCGAGCCCAGCCGCCCGCCCTCCTCCGGCCGGACGACGAGGCGCGCGTCGGCCGCCTCGAGGACCAGCGTCTTGCCGACCGTGACGCCCGTGGGGTCCATCAGTCGGCCACCGGCCCGGGGAGCACGACGACCTTGAGCCCGGCGCGGCTCGCCAGGACCTCGAACGCCTCCTGGGCGTCCTCCAGCCCGAAGCGATGGGTGACGAGCCCGTCCAGGCTCACCCGACCGCTCGCGACGAGCGACACGGCCCGGCCGAGATCCGGTGCCTCCATCCGGCGGACAAGCTGGAGGCCGACCTCCTTGCGCCGCGCCGCCGACGCGGGGTACGTGCTGGTCTCCCCCGAGGGGATGCCGATCGCGAGCACGCGCCCGCCCGGCAGCACGGCGCGCACGGCGGTGTCGAGCGCCTCGTCGGTCCCGGCACACTCGAAGGCGACGTCGACGGGGACGCGCGCGGCCGGGTCCGGCCCCTCCGGCACGAGCAGCGCCGTCGAGGCGCCGGACGCCGTCGCCGCCGTGACGCGGTGCGCCAGGCGGTCCGTGGCCACGACCTCCGCCACGCCCGCCGCCCGCAGCGCTCGCACGAGCACGAGGCCGACGGGTCCGGCCCCGTAGACGCCGGCCCGGAGGCCGCGGCCGGTCGGGTCCGCCGCGGCAGCCGGGGACGCGTCGTCGATCCGGATGCCGGCCAGGTCCAGGGCGTGGATCGCGATGCCGAGCACCTCGAGCAGCGGGGCCACCTCGTCGGGGATCGCGTCCGGCAACGCCGCGCAGCGCGACGCTGGCCAGGCGAGCCGCGTTCGAAGGCCGCCGTCGTCGGGGGCGAGCCCCGCGAAGCGCATCCGTGCGCACAGCCGACCCCGGCCGGCGCGGCACTCGTCGCACGCCTCGCACGGGTCCGCCGGGTCGATGACGACGCGTTCGCCGTCGCGCGCCCCACCCTCGATGACGCCCGCGAGCTCGTGGCCCAGCACAAGGGGCGCCGCGAGCGCGGTCCCGCCGATCGCGCCCTCGTCGTACCAGTGGAGGTCGGACCCGCACAGGCCCACGGCCGTGACCCGCACGATCACCTCGCCCCGGCTGGCGACCGGGGGCGGATCGGCGTGAACGCGCAGGTCGCGCCGCCCGTGCAGACGGACGGCGCGACCGGGAGGAGGAGCTGGGGTCATTCGGGGCGAGGTGGCCGGGCGATGCCCGGCCGGAGCTCAGCCTTCCTTGTTCTTGCTCGAGACGTCGAAGTACACGGCGACGAGCAGCACCAGGGCCTTGATCATGAACTGGTAGTCGATCGGGATGGACATGATGCCCATCCCGATGTTGAGGAGGCCGAAGAACAGGGCGCCGATGACCGTGCCCGCGACCGTCCCCACGCCGCCGTACGCGGACGCACCGCCGACGAACGTCGCGGCGATGACGTCCAGCTCGAAGCCGTAGCCGGCCTTCGGGGTGGCGGAGTTGAACCGCGCGGCGATGATCATGCCGCCGAGCGCCGCGAGGACGCCCATGTTGATGAACGTCAGGAACACCATGCGCTTGGAGTTGACGCCCGAGAGCATCGCCGCCTTCGCGTTGCCGCCGACGGCGTAGATCCGCCGGCCCACCACGGTCCGCAGCGTCAGGAACATGTAGAAGCCGATCAGCAGGAACGCGATCAGCGCGACCATCGGCAGGCCCTTGTAGCCGGCCAGCCGGTAGGCGATGAACATCACGCCCGCGATGATCAGCAGGTTGCGCAGCCAGAACTGGCTCTGCGACGAGACGCTGAAGCCGTACTTCGTCTGCTCCCGCCGCGACCGGATCCCCAGGAACACGATGAACGCGCTGATGAGCACGCCCAGCACCAGCGTGGTGAGCTGGAGGTCGCCGCCCCCGAACGGGAGCACGAGCGGCCCGATGGCGATGCCCGGGTCACCCGTCCCGAACGGGTCCTTGACGGTCCCGATGACCTCGGGGATGAACCCCGACGAGATCGCCCGGAAGCTCTCCGGGAACGGGCCCACGGGCTGGCCGCCGAGCATGAACAGGGTGGCGCCGCGGAACAGGAGCATACCCGCGAGGGTCACGATGAACGATGGGACCCGCAGGTAGGCGACCCAGGCCCCCTGCCAGACCCCGATCAGACCACCGACGATCAAGGTCAGCGCGACCGCGATGATCGGGTCGACGACCGGCAGGTTGCCGATGATCGGCAGCGGTGCACCGACCATCAGGACCGCGGCGATGGCGCCGAGGAAGCCCGCGACCGAGCCGACCGACAGGTCGATGTGGCCGATGACGATGATCAGCAGCATCCCCAGGGCCATCACGAGGATGTAGCCGTTCTGGAGGAACACGTTGGTGACGTTGAGCGGCTTGAGCATGACGCCGTTCGAGGTGATCTGGAAGAACAGGACGGCGATCAGCAGCGCGACGAACAGGCCGCCGCGACCCAGGCTCTGGACGACGTTTCGGAGGCTCGAGGTCGAGTCTGCGGCGGTCGTCGTGGGGGTGGTGTTGACGCTCACAGCACGACTTCCTCAGCTCCCGCGCGGGCCATCTGCATGATGGCCTTCATGATTGACTCCTGCGTGGCCTCCGCGGCCGGCATCTCCGCGGCGATGCGCCCGGCGGCCATGACGTAGATCCTGTCCGCGACGCCGAGGACCTCGGGCAGCTCGGACGAGATGATGATGATCGACTTCCCCTCGGCCGCAAGGCGGTTGATGATCGTGTAGATCTCGTACTTCGCGCCCACGTCGATGCCGCGCGTGGGCTCGTCGAGGATCAGCACGTCCGGGTTGGCGAACAGCCACTTGGACAGCACGACCTTCTGCTGGTTGCCGCCGGAGAGGTTGACCGTGATCTGCTTGACGCTGGGCGTCTTGATCGCGAGGGCGTCCCGGTACTCGTTGGCGATCTTGATCTCCTTGGGCGGGATCAGGACCCCCGCGTTCGAGACGCCGGGCAGGTTGGCCATCGTGATGTTCGTCTTGACGTCGTTGATCAGCACCAGGCCGTACGTCTTGCGGTCCTCGGTCGCGTAGGCGATCCCGTTGGCGACGGCCCTGGGGATCGTGCTGACATCGATCTCCTTGCCGTCCTTGAGGACCTGGCCCGACACGAAGTGGCCCCACGATCGCCCGAACACACTCATCGCGAACTCGGTCCGTCCGGCGCCCATCAGGCCCGCGATGCCGACGACCTCGCCGCGCTTGACGTTGATGCTCACGTCGTTGATGACCATCCGGTCCGCGAAGATCGGGTGGCGGACCTTCCAGTTCTTGATCTCGAGGAGGGTCTCGCCGATGACCGCCTCGCGCGGCGGGAACCGGTGGGTCATGTCGCGGCCGACCATGCCGCGGATGATCCGGTCCTCCGTGACGTCGCCGCCGCGGGCATCCAGCGACTCGATCACGGCCCCGTCCCGCAGGACAGTGATCGTGTCGGCGACGGACTCGACCTCGTTGAGCTTGTGGGAGATGAGGACGCAGGCGATGCCCTGGGCGCGGAACTCGCGCAGCAGCTGGAGCAGGGCCTGGGAGTCGTTCTCGTTGAGCGACGACGTGGGCTCGTCGAGGATCAGCAGCTCGACGTTCTTGGACAGTGCCTTCGCGATCTCGACCAGCTGCTGCTTGCCGACGCCGAGGCGGCGGATCGGCGTGTCGGGCGTCTCGTCCAGCCCGACCTTCTTGAGCAGCTCGATGGCCTTGCGGTGCGACAGGCCCCAGTTGATGACGCCGTTGTTCGCCTGCTCGTTGGCGAGGAAGATGTTCTCGGTGATCGACAGGTCGGGGACGAGCGCCAGCTCCTGGTGGATGATGACGATGCCCTTCGCCTCGCTCTCGCGGATCCCGTGGAAGCGGCACTCCTCGCCCTTGAAGAAGAACTGGCCGTCGTACGTGCCGGCGGGATAGACGCCGGAGACGACCTTCATCAGCGTGGACTTGCCGGCCCCGTTCTCGCCGACGAGGGCGTGGATCTCGCCCGGACGCACGGAGAAGCTGACGTCCTTGAGCGCCATGACGCCCGGGAACTCTTTCGTGATGCCCCGCATCTCGAGCAGAACGTCGTCCGTCACCGCACCAGCCGCCTCGCTGTCAAGGGATGGGTATCAAAACGCGGGTGTGCGTGGTCTGGGACCGCCGCACACCCGCGATCACTTGCGCGTTAGCGTACTCCGGGCCTAGAGGCCGAGATCGGCCGCCGTGTAGTACCCGCTGTCGACCAGCTCCTTCTGCACGTTGTCCTTGGTGACAAGGACCATGTCCAGCAGGTAGGACGGGACGACCTTGACGCCGTTGTCATAGGTCTTGGTGTCGTTCACCTCGACCGTCTGGCCGGCGAGCATCTGGTTGACCATCTTGCCGGCCTGGGCAGCCAGGAGCCGGGTGTCCTTGAACACCGTGCTGGTCTGCTCGCCCGCGAGGATCGAGAGGACGGACGGCTTCTCGGCGTCCTGGCCGGTGACGACCGGGGCCGGCTTGTCGGCCGTGTAGTACCCGACCTGCTTGAGGGAGGCGATGATGCCGCGGCTGATGCCGTCGTACGGCGACAGGACCGCGTCAACGCGCTTGTCCGCGTAGTAGGTCGAGAGGATGTTGTCCATGCGAGCCTGGGCCGCGGCGCCGTCCCAGCGGAGCGTGCCGACCTGCTCGGGGAACTTGGTCTCACCGGACTGCACGACGAGCTTGCCGGAGTCGATGTAGGGCTGGAGGATCGACATGGCGCCGTTGAAGAAGAACCCGGCGTTGTTGTCGTCCGGCGAGCCGGCGAACAGCTCCAGGTTGAACGGGCCCGCGGCGTTCTTCAGGTCGAGCGACTGCTCGATCGAGGTGGCCTGGAGCACGCCGACCTTGAAGTTGTCGAACGTCGTGTAGTAGTCGACGTTCTTCGAGTCGCGGATCAGGCGGTCGTAGGCGAGCACCTTGATGCCCGCGTCGGCGGCCTTCTGCAGCGTGTCGGTGAGGGTCGTGCCGTCGATGGCGGCGATCACGAGGACCTTGGCGCCCTTGGTGATCATGTTCTCGACCTGGGAGACCTGGGTCGGGATGTCGTCCTCGGCGTACTGGAGGTCAGTCTCGTAGCCGAGAGTGGTGAGGGTCTTGACGAGGTTGTCGCCGTCGGCGATCCAGCGGGCGGACGACTTGGTCGGCATCGCGATGCCGACGAGGCCGCTGCCTGCCGCGTTCGACGCGGACGCGCCCGGGGCGGAGGACTCGGCGGGGGCCGCGGACTCCGTGCCGGTGCTGGCCGGGGCGGTCGTGGCTCCACTGCCGCCGCACGCAGCGACGACAAGGGCGCCGGCCGCGAGGGCCACTGAAAGGAACTTCTTCATCGGTGCGCTACGCTCCTCCTGTCACGGGGCAGAGGGCCCCGCATACCAGCGTCCTGGACCGCCTTCAGTGGCGCGGCGCGATGCGCCGGGTCCGCTGCGGAGCCTCCCTGGGCCCCTGGGTCGATCGCGGGTGGACGCATGCCGTTATCGTTCCCGTGAACGATAACGCCCCGCATCCTAAGCGCCTGACACGTCCTCGTCAAGCCGATCCGTCAAGCCTCAAACGGGTACCCGCGACAGGCCGGACAGGTGACGAACGGCCCTGCTCAGAGCCCCTTGGCCAGCAGCCAGTAGAGGTCGTTCCAGCGAAGCTGGTCGCGGAAGCCGTCCAGCGTGGTGGCCTCGTCGATGACGAGGAGCTCGACCCCGGACATGGCGGCGAAGTCCTGGAGCTGCGCCTTCGTCACGCTGAACCCGAGGCTCGTGTGGTGGGAGCCGCCGGCGTAGATCCACGCCGCCGCGGCGGTGCGGAGGTCCGGCCGGGGCCGCCACACGGCGCGCGCGACCGGGAGCTTCGGGAGGGGCTGCTCGGCCGGCACGACGTCGACGACGGTCGCGACCATCCGGAAGCGCTGCCCCATGTCGGTGATGCACGCGGCGACGGCGGGACCCGGGTGCGCGTCGAACACGAGCCGGACCGGGTCCTCCTTGCCGCCGATGCCCAGGGGATGGATCTCGAGTCGCGGCCGCCCGCCGGCGATCGAGGGACACACCTCCAGCATGTGCGCGCCGAGGATCACGTCGTCCTCGCCGGTCAGGTGGTAGGTGTAGTCCTCCATGAACGACGTGCCGCCGTCGAGGCCGGCGCTCATGACCTTCATCGCCCGCACCATCGCCGCCGTCTTCCAGTCGCCCTCGCCGCCGAACCCGTAGCCGTCGGCCATGAGGCGCTGGACCGCGAGGCCCGGCAGCTGCCTGAGGCCGTGGAGGTCCTCGAACGTGTCCGTGAAGGCGGTGAAGCCGCCGTCCTCCAGGAACCGGCGCAGGCCCAGCTCGATGCGGGCGCCGTCACGCAGGCTGGACGCCCGGTCGCCGCCGGGTCGCAGCTCGGCCACGACGTCGTACTCGTCCAGGTAGCGCGCCACGAGGTCGTCGACATCGCCGTCGCTGGCGTCGTTCACGACCTTGACGAGGTCGCCCACGCCCCAGGTGTTGACGGAGAACCCGAGCCGCCGCTGGGCCTCCACCTTGTCGCCCTCGGTGACGGCGACCTCGCGCATGTTGTCGCCGAAGCGCGCGATCTTCCCGCCGCGCCAATCGGCCTTGGCGCACGCGGCGCGCGCCCACGTCCCGACCTGGTCCTGGACTGACGGGTCGCCCCAGTGGCCCACGACCACCTTGCGCTCGAGCCGCAGCCGCGCGGCGATGAACCCGAACTCCCGGTCGCCGTGCGCGGCCTGGTTCAGGTTCATGAAGTCCATGTCGATGTCGGCCCACGGGATCTCGCGGTTGAACTGCGTGTGCAGGTGGAGGAACGGCTTCTGGAGCGCCTCCAGCCCCGCGATCCACATCTTGGCCGGGCTGAACGTGTGCATCCACGTGATGAGCCCGACGCAGGCCGGGTCGGCGTTGGCCGCCTGGACCAGCGCCAGGATGTCCGCCGAGCCCGTGAGCACGGGCATGGGCACGACGCGGACCGGGATGGAGGGTGCGTCGTCGAGCGCGGCGGCGATGGCGGCCGAGTGCTCGGCCACCGTGGCCAGGGTCTCGGGGCCGTAGAGGTGCTGGCTGCCGGTGACGAACCAGACCTCGGACGCCGAAAGGTTCAGCACTGCGTGACTCCTCGGGTGGGCATGACCTGGGCGGTCACTGCCCGTACACGTTCATGTATCGGTCGTGGAGGCTGGCCACCGCGTCGGGCGGGATCTCGTCCGGCGTCCCCAGCTGGAGCGCCATGAACACCGTTGCCGCCACGTCCTCGGTCATCACGGCGGCCTTGACGGCGGCCTTTGCCGAGGGACCGACGGTGAACACGCCGTGGTTCTTGAGCAGGATCGCGGGTGAGCTGCCGATCCCCTCCACCACCAGCCTGCCGATCGAGTCGTCGCCGATGAGCGAGAAGCCGGCGCACGGGATCTCGCCGCCGAACTCGTCCGCCTGGGCGGTGAGGTAGACGGGGATCGGGCGGCCGACGGCGGCGAACGCCGTCGCGTAGCGCGAGTGGGTGTGGACGACGCCGTTGACGTCGGGCCGGTTGCGGTAGACGTACAGGTGGCTGTAGGTGTCGGAGCTGGGCTTGTACGCGCCCTCGACCACGTTGCCGTCCAGGTCCAGCACGACCATCGTCTCGGCCGTGAGGTCCTCGTAGGACACGCCGGAGGGCTTGATGGCCACCAGGCCCGTCTCCGGGTCGCGGGCGCTGACGTTGCCGCCTGTCCACACGACCAGCCCGTACCTGGGCAGCAGCGCGTGGAGGTCCACGAGCTCGTGGCGGATCCGCTCCAGCAGCATCAGGCGCCCTCGCCCCTGGCGTTCGCCCGCAG
>JAICUV010000105.1 GCA_025935655.1 Chloroflexota bacterium
ACCGACGCCGGGCACGTCCTCGGACGGAGGACGATCGCGCGACTCCGGGCACGGGCCGCCGCGACCGCCGGACCCGCAGACCGCACGGGTCTCCCGGAGGAGTCGGCGTGAGCGGGGAGCGGATCGTCGGCATCGTGCTGGCAGGCGGCGGCTCGAGGCGATTCGGTGGGCCGAAGCTGGCCGCGCCGCTCGATGGGCGGCCGCTCCTCGACCATGCCGTCGAGGCGATGGGCGCGGTCGCGGGACACGTCATCGTCGTCGTCGCCCCGGACGCGGTCTCGCCCCCGCTCCCGGCCGGCGTCGCCGGAAGAGCGACCGTCGCCCGCGACGAGGTCGGCGACGCGGGACCGCTCGCCGGCGTCGCGGCCGGGCTCGCCGCCATCACGGGCCTCGGTCCCACGGTCGTGCTCGTCGCGGGCGGCGACATGCCGACGCTCCATCCCGGCGTCCTGGGCCTGCTCGCGACGTCCCTCGCGTCCGACCCGGCCATCGTCGCGCTGACGCTCGAGGACACCGAGGGCGCCCCGCTCCCGATGGCGGTCCGGCCGGCGGTGCTGCCGACGGCACGGGCGCTCCTCGCCGGCGAGCGACGGAGCCTCCGCGCGCTCCTGGAGGCGGTACCCCACGGGACGCTGCCCGCCGCCGCGTGGCGCGCGCTCGACCCGGATGGACGCACGCTCCGGGACGTCGACACCCCCGCCGATCTCGGACGCGCTGCAACCACCCCATCGGCAGACGCCAAAACGCCCGTCCCTGGGAGGAAGGACGGGCGTCTTGCGTGAGGTGCACCGGGCCTGGGAGGAGCCGTGGCCCGGGGAAAGCAGCCGGTCGGGATCGTGCCGACGGCCGGGTTGATCAGGAGTTGGCGAAGGCCTTCGTGGGGCCCGCGGCCGGGGTGGCGGCAGCGCGGCCGGCGAACAGCGAGGTCACCAGCGCGAACCGGCGGCCCTTCGGCTTGGACTCGCGGGCCTGCCGCTCGGCCGAGGCCTCTGCCATCAGATCGGCGAGGTGCTCGTTGACCCGGTAGATGGCCAGGACGTGCATTCGAGGTGACCTCCTTTCCGCGGCAGCTGGGGCGCTTCGTGTGGTGTGGTGCCTGCCGCTGCGAGGAGTGTCGTCGAACGGGCGCGCGAATCGGATGGACGCGCGATCTCGATCTGCCTACGTCATCCGACGGACGGCGTGCCCGCCGTCCGTCGCCTCAGTCCAGACCGGGCGCCTCGTGGACGCACACGCCGTCGACGAACGTGGCGAGCACGCTCGCCTCGCCGATCGGGCCCGCCGCCTCGTCGAACAGGTCGCGGTCGATCACCGCGAGGTCGGCCAGCTTCCCGACCACGAGCGAGCCCGTCTCGTCGAGGTGGTTCGCGTACGCGGACCCGGCGGTGAACGCGGTCAGCGCGTCCACGAGCTCGAGGCGCTCGTGGGGGAGGAACGGCTCGCCGTCGGCGCGCGAGGCGTCGCTCACGCGGGTCACCGCGATCTCCATCTCGAGCAGCGGGTCCGGCGTCGAGACGCTCCAGTCGGAGCCCATGACCAGCGTCGCGCCGTGGCGGCGGAGCGATCGGAACGGGTACTGCCGGGCGCTCACCTCCGGTCCCAGCACGGGCAGCGTGAGCTCCGTCATCTGGTCCTCGAGCACCGCCCAGTAGGGCTGGGCGTTGGGCAGCGCGCCGAGCTCCCGGAAGCGCGGCAGGTCGTCGGGGTGGACGACCTGGATGTGTGCGAGGTGGGGCCGGGTGTCCGACCAGCCGTTGGTCTCGCGGGCCGCCTGGACGGCGTCGAGCGCGTTGCGCACGGCCCGGTCGCCCAGGGCGTGGAAGTGGGGCTGGAACCCGAGCGCGTCGAGCTTGACGGTCGCGGCCTTGAGCGTCTCCGGGTCGATGAAGTCCAGGCCGCTGTTGTGGGTCTCGCCGCCGTGCCCGTCGAGGTACGGCTGGAGCATCGCCGCGGTGCCGTTCTCGATGATCCCGTCGCACATGAGCTTGACGCTCGTCGCCGCGTACCGTCCGAGGACCCCGGTCCTGCGGCGCTCGACGAGCTCCTCGATCTGCTCCAGCCCGCGGGTGCGGTCCCACCACAGGGCGCCCACGACGCGCGCGGTGAGCTCGCCGGACGCCGCGAGCGCGAGGTACGCCGCCTGGTCGGCGGGCTCCACCCAAGCGTCCTGCCAGGCGGTGATTCCCAGGCTGTGCAGGTAGCGCTGCGCCTCGAGGAGCCCCTGGCGGTACTCGGCGTCGCTGGCCGGCGGCACGAGCGAGCCCACGAGGTTCATCGCCCCCTCGTGGAGCGTGCCCAACGGCGAGCCGTCCGGGTCGCGCGCGATGCGGCCCGAGACCGGGTCCGCGGTGTCGGCGGTGATGCCCGTCCGCTCCAGCGCCGCCGTGTTCACCCACGCGTCGTGGCCGTCGCGATTGGGGAGGTAGACCGGCCGGTCCGGCACGACCCGGTCGAGGTCCTCCCGGCGCGGGAGCCCGCCCGGGAAGTCCGAGAGCGACCAGCCGCCGCCGAGGATCCACTCGCGGTCCGGGTTGGCCGCGGCGTACTCCGCGATGAGCCGCAGGTACTCGTCCTTGCCGCGGGCGTCGTGGAGCTCGCACCGGATGCGCGCGAGGCCGCCGTGGGTCGGGTGGACGTGCGCGTCCTGGAAGCCGGCGGTCACGGTCCGCCCACGGAGCTCGATCACCCGCGTGCCCGGCCCCGCGAGGGGACGCACGTCCCGGTCGCCGCCCACGGCGACGATCCGGTTGCCGCGGACGGCCAGGGCCTGCGCCCACGACCTCGCGGCGTCGCCGGTGAAGATGCGGCCCCCGGTCAGGATCAGGTCGGCGTGCTCGATGGACATGCGCGGCAGGATGGCAGGCCCACGGCGTGCGCGGGTGCCTGTTTCGTCCGCCGCGCCCGCCACGCGCCACGCGCCGCCGACGCCTAGGCTTCGGCCATGACGTCTGTCCACCTGCTCCACGCCGGCTACGCGGGCGACCGCGTCGGCTCGTCCATCGTCCTCGTCCGCGACGCGGACGCCCTCATCGTCGTGGATCCCGGGATGGTCGCGCGGCGCTCGCTGATCCTCGACCCGCTGCGCGACCTGGGCGTGGCGCCCGAGGCCGTGACCCACGTGTTCCTCAGCCACCACCACCCCGACCACACGGTCAACACCGCCCTGTTCCCGAACGCCGAGGTCGTGGACTTCTGGGCGCGCTACAAGGACGACCTGTGGCTGGACCACGACGGCGAGGGCCACCGCCTCTCCCCGAGGGCCGAGCTGTGGCTGACGCCCGGGCACACGGAGGAGGACGCCACCCTCGTCGTGGAGGCGGATGACGCGGTCTACGCGATGACCCACCTGTGGTGGCGCGAGGACCGGACGCCGGAGGAGGACCCGCTGGCCGCGGACCAGGCCTCGATCGAGGTCCATCGCGCGCGCGTCCTCGCGGCCGCCGACATCGTCATCCCCGGCCACGGCGGTCCGTTCCGCGTGCGCCCGTAGGCGGCAGCCTCAGCCGGCGCGCGTCGCGAGGATGTTGAGCCGGACGTAGCCGATCTCCGCCGCAGGGAGCGCGGCGGCGACGGCATCGACGAAGGCCTCGCGCTCCGCGTCACTGCCCAGCCGCTCGAGGTGCGCCCCGAGCACGACGGTGCGGAGGTACTCGCGGAACGGCTCGCCGGGCTCGAACCGCTCGGGCTCGTCGTGGAGCCAGGTCTCGATGTCGGTGAAGCCCGCGGCCTCGAGGCGGGTGCGCGTGTCCTCGGGCGTCGCGAACGTCCAGGGGCCGGTCCAGCCGTCGCCGATCGAGGCAAGCGCGTGCTGGACGGCCGCGATGTTGCCGGCACCGCCGCACTGGGCCACGAGCCGGCCGCCGGGCCGGAGCGGGGCGGCCAGGTGGCCGAACAGGGCGTCGTGGTCGCGGACCCAGTGGAGCGTCGCGGTCGAGAGGATCGCGTCGACGGACGCGGGTTCCAGCGGCAACGGCCGCCCGAGGTCCGCGACGACGTACGTCACCCTGGCCCCGAAGCGCGCCAGGCGATCGCGGGCGGCCGCGACCATGGACGGCGAGGCGTCGAGCGCGATGACGCGGCTCTCGGGCAGCCGGTCGAGCAGCTGCTCGGTCACCCGGCCCGAGCCGCATCCGGCGTCCAGGACCGTCTCGTCGCCGCGCAGCGGGAGCCGCCCGAGCACGTTCGTGCCCCAGCGCGTCATCGGGTCCGCGACGCGGTCGTAGGTCGTCCCGTCCCAGTCGTGGGGTCGGGTCCCGGGCGCGTCAGCCAACGGTGACCGCCTCGTGCGACGAGGGTCGGTCGGGCTCGTCGGCTCCCGCGGTGCCTTCGCCCCGCGACCGGAGGCCGATCCCGTTGGCCGCCGCGCCGCCGGCGAGCAGCGCGGCACACACGAGCGCCGCGAGGCGCATCGCATCGACCGAGGCGTCCGTCGCCGCCGCGGCGACCTCTGGCGGCGTGCCCGGGGCGGCCGGGTTGAGCGGCTGGACCTGCGTCCGGAGGGCCGGATCGTCGGGGTTCAGGCCGGGCACCGACGCGGCGAGCGTCGTGTAGAAGGACCCCGAGACCACGACGAAGATCAGCGCCGACAGGAGCGGCTGGCCGATCCGGCTGATCGAGTTGTTGATCGCCGACGCGACGCCCGCGTTCGAGACCGGGACGGAGGACATGAGGGTCGAGGTCAGCGGTGCGACCACGAGCGAGATCCCGACCCCGAACAGCAGCACGAACGGGAGGATGTCCACGATCGTGGACAGCGGCGGGACGTAGGTGGAGGGGTCGCCGAGCGCGAGCCTCCACGGCTCGGTGTCCGCGGGAACGCGGGCCAGCCACGTCAGCCCCCCGGCCATGAGCAGCGGCCCGGCGACGAGGAAGCGCCGCGCGCCGAGGCGGCCGGCGAGGGTCCCCACGCGCGTCGACAGCAGCGTCAGGAGGATCCCGGTCGGCAGGCCGATGACGCCGGCCGCGGTTGCCGTGTACCCGACGACGCCCTGGAGGAACAGCCCCTGGATGTAGAAGATCGTGTACATCGCGCCGTAGATCAGGAGCGTCGAGAGGTTGATGGTGGCGAACTCGCGTCGTCGGAACAGCCCCAGGGGCACGAGCGGGTTCGGGCGGCGGGTCATCAGGATCGGGAAGGCGACGAGGGCGATCGCGCCGATGACCAGCGCTGCCCACGCGACCGGGTCCTCCCAGTTGCGGTCCTGGCCGCGGATCGCCCCGAAGGCGAGCCCGCCGACGGCGACGACGGCCACCGCGGCGCCGAGCCAGTCGAACGTCCCGGTCGCGCCCTGCGCCTTCGTCTCGACCATGTGCCGCCGCGTCGCATAGAGGGCGACCACCACGAGCGGCACGTTGATCAGGAACGCGGCGCGCCAGCTCACGCCATCGACGAGGAGCCCGCCGATGACCGGGCCGAGGAGGGCCGTGGCCGATGTCGCGGACGCCCAGATGCCGAAGGCGCGGGCCCGGGCGGGTCCGTCGAACAGGGCCGTCAGGATCGCGAGCGAGCCCGGGACGAGGAGCGCGCCCGCGGCCCCCTGGACCAGGCGGGCGATGACCAGCAGCTCCAGCGTCGGGGCGAGACCGCACAGGACGGACATCGTGCCGAAGCCGATGAGGCCGATCGTGAAGATCTTCCGGCGCCCGTGGTAGTCCGCGAGCGCGCCGCCGAGGATCAGCAGCGCCGCGAGCACCGCGAGGTAGCCGCTGACGGCATACGTCTGCCCCTCGAGCGTGGACACGTAGGTCCCGGGGAGCTCCTCGCCGATCCTCGGGAGGGCGAGGTTCATGACGGTTCCGTCGAGGAACACCATGGAGCTGCCGAGGATCACGGCGACCATGGTCCAGCGCTGGGACGACTGCATCGTCGGTCGAGTGTGCGGCCGGTCGCTCGCGGCGTCCAGCCATCACGGCGTCAGCCATACGGGCGCTCAGCCATCCCGCGTCCCGCCAGCCCGGCGACGACGGGCGCGGGCCCGCGGGCCCGCGCGCGGCCGTCCGTCCGTCGCGGCCCGGAATCGGGGCCTGCACTATGCTGCGCCCGTGCCCGGTCCCGTGGCGCTCGTGGGCGCCGGTGAGTTCCTTGCCCCGATGGCCGAGTTCGATCGAGGCCTGCTCGAAGCGACCGGCCGTCCCCGTCCGCGCGTCGTGATCCTGCCGACGGCGTCCGCGCTCGACGGCGAGGACACGTTCCGGACCTGGGCCGAGATGGGCGTCGAGCACTTCTCCAACCTCGGCGCCGAGGTCGAGCCCGTCCTCGTCCGGACGGCGCAGGAGGGCCGCGACGGGGCGGCGATCCAGGCGATCGGTGAGGCCGATCTCGTCTACCTGTCGGGCGGTCATCCCCGGCACCTGCTCGACGTGCTCCAGGGGTCGCCGCTGGGTGCGGCACTGGCCCGGGCGCATGCCCGCGGCGCCACGATCGCGGGTTGCTCGGCCGGCGCGATGGCGATCGTCGGCCGGACGATGGACGTCCGGTTCGTCCCGAAGCTCCGGATCCCGGTCCCGTTCCCGATCCGCTGGCCGGAGGGTCTCGCGCTGGTGGACCGGGTGGCGGTCCTGCCGCACTACGACGCGTGGCCGGAGGCGCTGGCCGCGTTCCTCGCCCTGCAGGCGCCGCGCGGCGCGATCGTCCTGGGCATCGACGAGGAGACGGCGGTCGTCGGCCGCAACGGCGCCTGGCAGGTCCACGGCGCGGGACGCGTGACCGTGTGGCGGGGACGCCACCGCGAGCGCTTCCGCAAGGGCGACGCGTTCCGGCTGTAGGCCAGGGCGTTGTGGGCGCGACCCGGTTGGAGCGCGCGGCGAATCCAGTCGGCCCAGGGCTCAGGTTCAGCGCCCCGCGGCTCGGGTTGGAGCACCCCTGCGACTCGGGTTGGAGCGTCCCCGCGGATCGGGTTCCAGCGCCTCGCGGCTCACGTCGGATCGCCTGGCGTTCCAACTGACGGCTGCGGGCGCTGGTTGGAACACGACGCGTTCCATCTGCCGAAGATCGCCCTGGTTGGGTCGCCCAGCGTTCCAGCTGAAGGCTGCGGGCGCGGGTTGGAACGCCCAGCGATCCAAGGCGACCCAGGGCGAACGCGACACCCGCCGTTCAGCCCTCACCCGGGTACAGACCGGCAACCCAGCCCTGACCCTGCCGGATCCGGCCCGCCCCAGCGCACACGCCTGTCCGGGCGTGAACCGGGAGCCGTCACCCGGGCGCCAGCCACCCGGGACCGAACGGCGTCGGGCGCGCCGGTGCCAGACCCGCCGGCGACGTGGCCCGCGGCCCGCTCAGTCGGGCTTGATCTCGCGGAAGCAGTCCGAACAGTAGACCGGCTTGTCCATGCGCGGCTTGAACGGGACCTGCGCCTGGTTGCCGCACGAGGTGCAGATCGCGGCGAAGTACTCGCGCGGGCCGCGATCGTCGGTGCGCTCGTAGCCGCGCGGGCCGCCGAGCGCCGCCGAATCCGAGCCGCTGCCGTCGCGGGTCGCTCGGCGGTAGGCGCGGCACGAGGCGCACCGCTTGGGGTCGGAGGTGAACCCCTTCGCTAGGTAGTACTCCTGGTCCGCGGCCGAGTGGATGAACTCCACCCCGCAGTCCACGCAGTTGAGGGTCCGGTCGACGTAGGTCACGAAGCTGCTCCTCCCGGGCGCGCGCTCGGAGACGCTGTGGTGTGCACGAGGGGGACCGTCACCGGGTCGGGGGAGCGGCGGGGAGTCAGACCGATACCGCCGGCCAGGTGCCGTATCTCGGAGTCCCCGCGGGGGCGCACCGGATTGTTCCAGTCGTCCGAGCCTATACCCGGGTCTCCGCAACGGGGCATTACGGGGGCGTTGCAATCGCCGCCCCGGCCGCGAAACACCCAGATTCCACGCGTCTCGCCCGTGACACTCGACCTGTCACAATGGCCAGCGAGACTCGGCGTGCCGAGACGGGAGCGATGGGGGCGCCCGGCTTGGTACCGGGTCCCGGGAGCGACCGGCCCGGCCCTCCAGTCGAGCCCGAGACCGTGCCAGGTCCCGGGGGAGGAGGGCCCGAGGCGCGGCTGCTCGCGGGCCCGGTCGGGCACGCCGGTCGGGCACCGCGCTCACGAATGGAGGCAGCCCACCGCATGCTCCGCTTGCTGCACACCGCAGACGTGCACCTCGGCGCGCGCCACGCCGACCTCGGGGACGCCGCCAGCGCCCAGCGCGAGCGCCAGTTCGCCGCGTTCAAGGCGAGCGTGGACCTGGCGATCGCGGAGAAGGTCGACCTGTTCCTCGTGGCGGGCGACCTGTTCGACTCCAACGTCCAGCCGCGTCGCTCCGTCGAGCGCGTCGCCGCGGAGCTGGGCCGGCTCGCCCAGGCGCGGATCCGCTCCGTCCTCGTCCCGGGCACGCACGACGTCTACGACCGCTCGTCGGTGTACCGCGCCTACGACCTCGCCGCGCTCGCCGGCACCCGCACGCAGGACGAGCTCGTCACCGTCCTCACCCCGGACCACCCGTGGATCCACCTCCAGGCGCTCGACGCGGTCGTCCACGGGCCGTGCTTCCCGACGAAGCGCGCGCCGTACTCGCCGCTCCGCGACCTCGCGGCGCTCGAGGTGCCGGAGGCGACCTGGAAGATCGGCGTCCTCCACGCCGCAACCGCGATCCCGGGTCGCACGGACCACGACGAGGTCGTGGTGACCGTGGAGGAGATCGCCGCGACGGGCCTGGACTACCTCGCCCTGGGCCACTGGCACAGCGCCCAGGTCGCGAAGACGAAGGGCGTGACGTACGCCTACGCGGGGGCCCCGGAGCCGGTCGCCGTCGACCAGGACCGCGCGGGCAAGGTGCTCCTCGTGACGCTCGACGAGCGCGCCGGCGCCCACACGGTCGAGGTTGAGGAGCGGACCGTCGGCCGCACGGCCTTCGAGCACCGGGAGATCGACGCGGCCACGGTCGAATCGCAGCCGGCCCTCATCGCGAAGCTGCAGGCCCAGGCCAACCCCGACCTCGTGCTGGACGTCCGCCTGTTCGGCGTCCGCCCCGACTCGCTGGACCTCGAGCCGCTCGAGGTGGAGGACGCCCTCAAGGGCAGCTTCCTCCGCGTCCGCGTCCGGGACGTCAGCCAGCCGGCGCTCAGCGAGGGCGCCCTGCCTCCGGCCGAGACCATCGCCGGCGCCTTCATCCGCAACGTCGAAGGGCGCATCGCGGACCTCGAGGCGTCGGGCGACACGCTCGCGGTGCGCGAGGCGGAGGAGCTGCGCGACGTGCTGCGGCTCGGCCGGCTGCTGCTCGCCGGCGAGGAGGTGACGCTGTGAGGATCACGGACCTCACCCTGCGGGACCTGCGCCGGTATCGCGAGGTGCAGGTGGACCTGGCACCCGGGCTCACCATCGTCCGCGGACCCAACGAGGCCGGCAAGTCCACGCTCCAGCGGGCCGTGGAGCTCGCCCTGACGCGCAAGGTCACGAGCTCGGCCGCGGACCTCGCGACGCTCCTGCCGTGGGACGGCGGCGCCGACGCCCGCACCTCGATCGGGATGGGCTTCACGTGGGACGACGAGGAGGGTGGCCTCCACGAGGGGCGCCTGGTGAAGTCGTTCCGCGGCGCGAAGGGCGAGGTGCGCCTGGAGCTCGACGGCGAGGTCATCACGGACCCCGCACGCGCGGACGAGCTCCTCGCGGAGCTGTCGGGCGTGCCCACGGAGGGCTTCTTCCGCTCGACCGCATCGATCCGCCACCACGAGCTCGCCTCGCTCCAGCGCGACGAGGGCGCCCTGCGGGACCGCCTCCAGGCGTCGATCTCGGGGGCCGACCGCGGGACCAGCCGGGCCCGCAAGAAGCTCGACCGGGCGCTGTACGCGCTCCAGACCAAGGGGACGAAGAACCCGGGCCGCCTCAAGACCGCCGAGGACGCGGTGAACGACGTCAGCGCGAAGCTGCAGGCCGGCGAGGATGCGCTCGCGCGCCTCGAGCGGGACCGGGACGCGCTTGCGGTCGCCCGCGAGCGGCGGGCGGAGTCCGACACCGCGCTCACCGAGCGTCGCGCGCTGCTCGAGAAGGCCCGCCAGGCCGAGCGGCTCAACGCCGAGAAGACCGCGGCCCAGGAGTGCTTCGAGCGCTACCGGTCGGCCGTCATCGTCCGCGACGAGATCACGGAGCTGGACCGCTCGCACCCGTCGCCCACGCCGTTGCCCGTGCTCAAGTCCACGGTCGAACGGCTGCGCGCCGTGGACACGAAGATCAGCACGCTCACGGCGATGCTGGAGGGCGAGGTCCAGGTCAACTTCGAGGTCCCGCCCGAGGTCCGCTGGCGCCCGCTCTCGCGCTGGGCGCTCGTGCTCATCGTCCTCGGGCTGGTCGTCGCGGTGGCCGGGGTCGTGCTCCCGCTCATCGGCGTCACGGCGCTGGGGATGCTGCCGGTGTACGCGGGCGGCGCGCTCGCGATCATCGGGCTCGTGCTGGCCGCCGTCGGGTACTGGCTGCGACGCGGCGACCGCGTCCAGAGCCAGCTCAAGGACGCCGAGGTCAACCGCCGGCTGCGAGGCCGCTCCGAGATCGAGCAGGAGCTGCGCGAGACGCAGGCC